>NZ_DHEI01000143.1:34851-53105 GCF_002399805.1 Flavobacterium sp. UBA4854 | reverse complement strand
TGTTTTAAAGAAGTTTTAATTCCTTTAATTAATGATGAGCTGAAACCATTGTGTTCCATTTCATTTAAACCGACAATCGTACAGCCTTGAGGTGTCGTTACACGATCGATCAATTGTTCTGGATGCACTCGTTCTTCTAAAAGCATTTTTGCAGCTCCTTTTACCGTTTGTGCTGCAATTGCTAGAGCAGTGTTAGAATCAAAACCGATTTCGATTCCCGCTTGCATAGAGGCACGAATATAACGCAATGCATAAGCTGTTCCGCAAGCGCCTAAAACTGTTGCCGCGTCCATCAATTTTTCGTCGATCACAGGAGCTGTTCCTAAATCTTGGAATAAATCTACAATTGGAGTAGCATTTTCTTTATACTTTTCTGGAAAAGAAATACAAGTAGCCGATTCTCCAAATTGCGCCGCTATATTTGGCATAATGCGCACTACAGGATATTCGTAGTTTGTTTTGGTCTGAAAAACATCCAAAGACAATCCGCTTACTGCAGAAGCAATTGTTTTGTTTTTAATAACTGGCAAAATCTCAGCCAAAACAATATCAACCTGATACGGTTTTATGGTTAAAATTATAACATCAGCTTCCTGAATGTTGTGTTTATTATCGTTTGAAACCGTAATGCCATATTCTGATAAATATTGAATACTTGCAGTGTTTCTTCTAGTGACAGTAACTTGGTTGTTTTTCGAGAATTTAGCAATCCCCAAGGCAATAGAAACCCCAAGGTTTCCTCCTCCAATAATGTGTACTTTCATTTTGGTTTGGCTTTAATTTATTTCTGGTTGGTAAACAGCATTTTCCGCTTGCAAATTACGCAGATTTTAGAGATTTTAAATCACTGCAAACTGCTAATTTGTGGCAAAAATCTAGAATTCAAGAATCAGATCTAGCTATTTTTTTAGAAATAATATAGATTATTTTAAAGCAACTTTCCTTTTAAAAGCAAAGAAGCAATTGTAAAATAGATTACTAATCCGGTTACATCTACCAAAGTAGCTACAAAAGGTGCCGATGAAGTTGCGGGGTCTAGCCTAAGTTTCTTTAATAAAAACGGAATCATCGAGCCAGACAAAGTTCCCCATAAAACGATAAACACCAATGAAAGCGATACGGCAAGACCAATTGTAAGCCAATGTTCTCCATATTCATAAAGTCCAGTTTGCTGCCAAATAAATATTCTGATAAAACCAACAATTCCTAAAATGGCGCCCAATAAGAAACCCGAAGCGATTTCTTTTTTCATTACATACCACCAATCTTTTAGCGTTAACTCTTTTAGAGCCATTGCACGAATAATAAGAGTTGCAGCTTGTGATCCTGAATTTCCTCCACTCGATATAATAAGCGGAACAAATAATGCCAAAACAACAGCTTTTTCGATTTCTCCTTCAAAAAATCCCATTGCAGAAGCAGTGAACATTTCTCCAATAAAAAGAACAACAAGCCATGTCGCTCTTTTCTTAACCATCTCTACAAGTCGTGTTTGCACATATGGCAACTCTAAGGCTTCCAATCCCCCGAATTTCTGAATATCTTCGGTATCTCTTTTCTCGATGTCTTCTTTAATGACATCGATAATATCATCAATTGTAATGCGACCCACCAAGCGTCCTAATTCGTCAACAACCGGAATTGCCTCTAAATCATATTTCTCCATTAAACGAGCAACATCAACATCTGGCGTTTCAACATTTACATAATTTAATTTTCTAATGTAAATATCCGAGATTTGTGTTTTGGTCGAAGTAGTCAATAAATCTTTAAGTGATAATCTTCCTTTTAAGCGATTTTCATCATCAACTACATATATAGAATGTACTCTCGAAACATTTTCTGCCTGAATTCGCATTTCTTTGACACAGGTTAAAACATTCCAGTTTTCATTTACCTTCACTAATTCTTTATGCATTATACCTCCAGCGGTATCTTCATCGTATCGAAGTAAATCTACGATGCTTTTTGCATGCTCAACATCCTGAAGTTCTGAGATAACTTCAGCTTTACGATCTTTTGAAAGTTCACCAATAATATCTGCCGCATCATTGGTTTCAAGCTCATCAAGTTCTTCCGCAATTTCTTTTGGAGAAAGTCGGCTTAAGATTTTTTCACGTAAATCATCGTCTAATTCAAGTAGAATTTCGGCAGTTTTTTCACTGTCTAAAACTTTGAAAATATAAGTTGCATCATCAATTTCTACTTCATCAAGAATTTCGGCGAAATCTGCGTGGTGAATATCATTTAGCAAGATTTCAAGCTCCTTATTATTTTTTGCCTGAATAAGTTGAGCAATCTGTTTGATTAATTCTTTACTGATTTTGAACTCCATTGGCTTCTATTTTTTGAGTTAGTTCAATAAATTCATCTACGCTAAGCTGCTCCGGACGTTTATCAAAGATAGTGTCTTCTCGCAAATTGTCTGATAAATTTAATGTTTTCAAACTGTTACGTAATGTTTTTCGTCTCTGCTGAAAAGCCGTTTTTACAACTGTAAAAAATAACTTTTCGCTACAAGGAAGGTTATAATCTTCCTTTCGGGTCATTCTCATCACACCCGATTTCACCTTGGGCGGAGGAATAAAAACGTTTTCATCAACCGTAAACAGATACTCTGTATTATAGAAAGCCTGAGCTAAAACTGATAATATTCCGTAGGTTTTTGAGCCTTTCTTTTCGCAGATGCGCTCAGCTACTTCTTTCTGGAACATTCCAGAAAACTCTGGAATCTGATGTTTAAGATCTAAAGTTCTAAAAACAATCTGAGAAGAAATATTATAAGGAAAGTTACCTATTATGGCAAACTGTTTATTTTCGTAAACTTCATTTATGTTATACTTCAGGAAATCCTGAGAGATAATCTTATTTTTTAATTTCGGATAATTGGCATCCAAATACGCTACAGATTCGGTATCGATTTCAATAACGTGTGTATTAATTGGTTTTTCGAGCAAATACTTAGTAAGCACACCCATTCCTGGTCCTATTTCTAAAACCTCCTCATATCCTTTAAAAGTCAAAGTATCTGCAATAGCTTTTGCAATACTTTCGTCTTTAAGAAAGTGCTGTCCTAAATGTTTTTTGGCTTTTACTTTTTCCATTTCATTTCTTGTTTGCCACGAGGCTGCAAAAGTATTCTTTTTGTTGTAAAGGCACTAAGAAGCAAAGCTTTATTTTTGTTTTTTTTGCAAGAAAGTCTCAAAGACGGCAAGTTTTTATGCTTTTTTCTCAATTATAAACCAAAAACTGAGAGCCGAGACCGAGAATTAAAAATTTAATGCTCCGAAATAACCTCTAATTCTGTTCTAAAAGAAAGCATTTTGTCTGCAAATAGACTTAAAGCTTCTCTATGAAATTCTGGTTCATCTTCGATATAAAATTTCTCCAAAGTTTCCTTACTGTCTGTTATATACTGTACAGAATATGTAATTCCGCCCATTTCTTCTTCAACCAAAACTTTTACAATTCGTGCAGAAGAAAATTTTTCAGTTGCTAGAATTTCGGGTATGTGTTTTTCCTGCATCCATTTTAACCATTGGTCATGAACGCTTTCGTGTATGTTTGTGGTAACATTATAAATAATCATTTTTTTCTAATCTAAGGTTCTGAGATGCTAAGATTCTAAGGTTCTGAGTTTTTTTTCTCTTGATTCTTAAATCTTTTCAAATCATCATTTTACTAATTTTTCTTGTTTAATCGTTTATTCGGTTAATCGATTAACCGAATAAACGATTAAACCGAACTATAAATTCTTATCTCCTCTTAACTCGCGGTATTTTTTTCTGGCATCGACAAAATAAATACTGTCTTGATGGTTAAAAATTACCTTTTCATATAAAGGCTTTGCCTTTTCTGGATCTTTTAATTCATCGTTATAAATTTCAGCCGAGAAAAACAGCGCTTCATCTACATAAATTCCGTCGCTGTGATTGTCAATAATTTGCTGATATTGGCTTAAAGCCGAAGCAAAATCTTTCTGACTTTCATAAACTTTGCCTAAGCGCAATAAAGTTACCGCTTCAATTTCTTGTCCTTTATACGTTTTTAGAATATTTTGAAATTGCGCTATCGCTTCTTGCTTTTTATTCTGATAAATTAAAAAATCTCCTTTTGCAAATTGTTTCAGCGCCACTTGAGTCGAATCTGCTGCGGTATTATCGTTAATTAACAGAAAATATTCTAAAGCATCATTGGCGATCAATTGTGTGTTTGCGGCTTTTAATTCTTTAAACTGTTTGTTTGCCCATTCAAAATCGCCTTTGTAATAACTTGTTTTAGCCGCTTTCAAACTTGCCTCATGCGCCATTACATCATTCTTTAAATCCAATTGAATCTGCGAATAATAAATAAGCGCCTGATTGTATTTTTCTTCCAAAAGCAAAATATCCGCCAACTCCATTTTTGCATCGGCTTTTTGATATTCGTTTAAATTCAATTCCAAAGCCTTTTTCATTACAGCTTTCCCTTCTTCTGTTTTTTTCAAATTAAAAGCCAGAAAATGAGCTTGAATGATTTGCAAAGATAAGGTAAAAGGATTGATTTCGTAAGTCGCCAACAATTGCTGCAGTTCTTGGCTGATTGCTGGATAATCTTTTTCCTGTGCTTTATCGATCTTTATTTGCATTAAACTCGCATTACTTTGAATCAGCAAATCACGGTCTTTAGTATTTTGAAGAATGAAATTTAGAATTTCTTCTGCCGTATCATTATCTCCTTCATTCAATGCAAACTGACTTAAATTGACGATGCTCATCAACGATTCTGGTTCGCGTTTGTAAATGGCTTTTTCTTGAATGAATGCTTTTCCGAATTCTTTTTGCTGCACATAAAACCAGCTTAAGTAATGATTCCAGAAAACGTCCTGATCTTTCTGAGTTTTTAAGATTAATGCTTTTCGCATGGCATCTTTAAAAGCGGTATTATCGGTTTCTCCATTCATAAATCGAGAAAGTTGCGTCTGAATCAGATTAGTATTCTGCGGATTTGTGAAAGATTCTGTCAATAACAAATCAATCATCAAATCGGTTTTTCCTAACTGACCGTACAGCATTCCGATTTGGAAATTGAAATTAAAGTTGGGCTGAACTTGCATTGCAGTCTGATAGGCTTTTAAAGCATATTCTAGCAATACTTTTTTCTCAAATGAACTTGCAATTCCGTAAACATCATTCGGACTTGTTTTTATTTTCTCGATTGCCTGTTCGTAGTAATTTTTGGCTTTCGAATCGTTTTTCTGCAATTGAAAGTTGTATCCCATTTCAACTAAAAAAACACCTTGTTTGTATCGGTTAAAACGATCTTGAATTGCTTTTTCCGCGTTTGCAAATTGTTGCAATTGCTGATAACAATCGATCGTTCTTAAAAAGTACTGAGTATTAGACGGCGCAGCTCGCAAAAGCTCTTCATAACTAATTTTTGCTTTATCAAAATCTCCTTTGTCGTAATAGTATTGAGCCAACTGCTCGTTTTGTCCAAACGCAAAACCAGAACATAATAAAACGATACCCATCAATATGTTTTTCATACTGCTTTTTATTTAGTTTTCAGTCGCAGTTCTCAGCCAGCACTAGAACTATAAATTCTGACTTTTTAGTTTTTAGCTACTGTAAACTGTTACCGTACACTGAGACTTTTTTACTTTTCCAAAAAATCAAGCCCAAACCAATTAAAATAAATGGGATACTTAAAATTTGTCCCATATTAATCAGCATATTATTCTCGAAAGCTTCTTGATTTTCTTTGAAAAATTCAATTATAAAACGAGCTGTAAATAATAAAGTTAAGAAAGTTCCGAAGATTAATCCTTGCGCATTTCTGATTTTTTCTGATTTGTACATATAAAACAGAATTCCAAAAATCAATATATAAGCAAAAGCTTCATACAATTGTGTTGGATGTCTAGGGATTAAATCGTCTCTCTGAAAAACCACTCCCCAACTTCCGTCGGTAGGTTTTCCATAAATTTCAGAGTTCATAAAATTTCCCATTCTGATAAAAGCACCCGTTACAGGAACCGCAACAGACATTTTATCTAAAAGCCCTAAAAATTGAACTTTAAATTTTCGACAATATAAAATCATTGCCGTAATAACTCCGATCGAACCTCCATGACTTGCCAAACCTTGATAACCAACAAACTGATAAGCTCCTTTTATCTTTTGTATTGGTAAAAGAATTTCTATCGGATGCTTGAAGAAATAGTCTGGTTCGTAAAAGAAACAATGTCCAAGTCTTGCCCCTAAAACGGTTCCGACAATGACATAAATAAGTAAAGAATCGAGATTGTCTAAGGAAAGATTTTCTTTTTTATATATATTTCTGACGATATAAAACCCGAGAAGAAGTCCGCAGGCAAAAAGAGCTCCGTAATATTTTAACGGAAAACTATCCGTAATCCAGAAAATGACAGGATCTACGTTCCAATTTAATATTCCGTTTTTCATAAGTTGTAATTTTTAGTCACAGTTTTCAGTCACAGTCCACAGCCGAAACTGTAAACTGAGACTGAGACTGTAAACTAAATTAATTTATAATATCAAATCCGCAGTAAGGACGTAAAACCTCTGGAATTACGATTCCTTCTGGGGTTTGGTAATTTTCAATAATTCCAGCTAAAACACGTGGAAGCGCTAATGAACTTCCGTTAAGCGTATGAGCCAATTGGTTTTTTCCGTCTTTGTCTTTGAAACGTAATTTCAAGCGATTTGCCTGGAAAGTTTCAAAGTTAGAAACAGAACTGATCTCTAACCAACGATCTTGTGCTGTAGAAAATACTTCAAAATCATACGTCAACGCAGATGTGAATCCCATATCACCTCCGCAAAGGCGTAAAACTCTATAAGGTAATTTCAATTCTTGAAGAATCTCTTTTACATGTTCAACCATTCCATCAAGCGCAGCATAAGAATTATCTGGATGCTCTACACGAACAATTTCTACTTTATCAAATTGGTGCAAACGGTTTAATCCGCGAACGTGAGCTCCGTAAGAACCTGCTTCACGACGAAAACATGGTGTATACGCTGTGTGTAAAACAGGAAGATCACTTTCGTTTAAAATAACATCGCGGAATAAGTTGGTAACTGGAACCTCAGCTGTTGGAATCAAATATAGATCATCAATTGTAGAATGATACATTTGTCCTTCTTTGTCTGGCAATTGTCCTGTTCCAAATCCTGAAGCTTCGTTTACTAAATGAGGAACCTGAACTTCATTATATCCTGCAGCGGTATTTTTGTCTAAAAAGTAATTGATTAAAGCACGTTGCAAACGAGCACCTTTTCCTTTATAAACAGGAAATCCTGCACCAGTGATTTTTACACCCAATTCAAAATCGATAATATCGTATTTCTTTACCAATTCCCAGTGTGGTTGTGCTCCTTCGTGCAAAACGGGAATATCTCCTTCTTGAAAAACATTTAAGTTATCATCTGGAGTTTTTCCTTCAGGAACAATATCAGCCGGTAGATTTGGTAAAGTGTATAATTTATTCGTTAACTCAGCAGCCAAAGCTTCTGCTTTTTCGCTCAGTTCTTTGCTTTTTTCTTTTAGCGAAACTGTTTTTTCTTTTAAGATTGCTGCTTTAGCTTTCTCTCCAGCTTTCATCAATTCACCAATATCTTTGGACAATTTATTAGATTCTGATAAAGTATTGTCTAATTCCACTTGTGCAGCACGACGATTTTCGTCTAATTGAACCACTTCTTCAACAACGCTTTTAGCATCGATATTTCGTTTTGCTAAAGCCTTGATTACTTTCTCTTGATTTTCTCTAATAAATGCAATTTGTAACATAGCTTGATTTTTATAACTATTGTATTTTTATAACGGAAGCAAATTTAAGGAAATGTTTGTTAACAAAAGGACAAACTTTCTCAGGAAAACCTAAATCTCCTATAAATAGCAAAAGCACTCTAAAAGTGCTCTTGCTATTATTTGAATTTTATAAAGTTTTACTCCAAAAAACGATGTCTATCGTCTCTATGAAAAGCATAATCTCTGCCATTAAACTTAATTTTTTCAAGTTCTTTTTTGGTTTTCAGATCGCTTTTTTCTTCAATTCCGTTTTCCAAATCACTTTCGACAGCTTCTTCATAAGAAAAGTTTTTGGTGATTATCAAATCAAAATAACCGTTTGTTTTCTGATCAGAAAAACTCATTCCCGTTTCTAAAGTTTCTACCTGAAAGGTTCCGCCTCCGTTAGAATCACCGTTAGTCAATCGAATAGGATATTCGTATAAAACCTTTTTAATTTCATTGTCAGCCAAAGTAATCAACGTAAATTTTTGTTCAGAATACAGTACGATTCGGCTGCTTGCACTGGCTTCTGTATAAAAAGCAATAGCAGGAGTTTTTTCATTTAGAAAAACCAAATCTCTTAAAATGTGCGATTTAGAAAACTGAATGGCTTCATTATCATAATAACCTAAGTTCTCATCAAATTCTTCAGCAATTACACTTCCGTCTTCTCTATTTACAAATAAATATTTACGCTGAAAAAAATCTCCTAATTCTTCTTCATCCTCTGATCGAAGTGCTTTCTTCCTATGTTCAACTGTAGTCAAAACAAAAAATGTCGTTTTATCATCGTAGTTGATAGAACTTGTTTCCTTAATTCTAATGCTAGAATATTTGATTTGGAGATTGGAAGCGACTTTAGAAAGTAATTCCAGATTTAATTCTTCTGAATCTTCAATTTCATCAGGATTTTTAAAAATGAGTTTTTTTATCGGCTTCTTACCAAGACCAAGATGTGCTTGTGTTTCTGAAAGCAATTCCTGATACTGAACTTCGGCATCGTTTTTAACATTTTCCTTTTTCCCACAGGAAAACAAAAACATCAAAACGGTACTTAAAAGAATCGTTTTTTTCATAGGCTTTGGTTTGTTAGAAAATTTAGGGCATTCCAAATATATAATTTTCTTACAAACCAAAGCAAAAAAATAAAAACTTAATCTCTCTTAATTTCGTGTCCTACAAATTCTTCCAGTGTTTTAAACATTTCTTCTACCGAAAGTACTTCTGTATCAGGGTGCGATTTTAAGAAAGCAGCATTCAACTCTGCCACGTTTTCATCCAATTCAAAATAAGCATTATTGTTTAGCAAATCCTTGAAAGCATTTGGTGTGTCGTATTTTTCTTTTAGAAATTTTCCTAATTTAATATTGCTTTGCAAACGCAGTTTACGGCATTGCTCTTTAAACAATTCCAAATGTTTTTCTGCGCCTATTAAAGCTAAGCCTTCTTCAATTAACTCGTTCAATTCTTTATTCCATCCTGAATCATAAACGAATTTCGAAAAATTACCTTCTGCATATTTTGAGGCGTAAAAATCGAGATAGTAACTCATTAAAGCATCTTCATGAATCAAGTCATCGTCTATTTTTTCTTCTCTCATTAAATTGATTACCGAAATATTTGAATTAACAACGTCTTGCGGGTTTTCGCTTTTTGAAGCAGTTTCTGAAATTATGATTTTACCGAATTCCATTTGAGTTTTTATTTAAAAATTTGTTTTGCAAAGTTGCGAGAAATAATTAAGATGACTGTAAAACTAATTGAAAATTGAAAAAATAAAAAGAGAGAAAAATTACTTATTTCAAGCATTAACAAAACTGAAGACAATAGTTATCTTGCTATTTTTTACTCAATGACAACAGAAAATGTATTAATTCTTTTAAATAGAAAAACTGTATTTTAGCACTATCTGAAACTCTTTCCATCAATTAAAAACTTCCAAATAAATAGACCTCAAAAATGTATCATTTAGACTACTCTATAGATTTAAAATGAAAAATAAAATTCGCTCTCTTATGAATTCTTTTGGAAATAACGACTGTAATAATTTTGAAAAGACATTTAATTATCTGGAAGAAGTTGGAAAAATACTGCCTCACTCCAAAATTTGTTTTGATCTTTTAAAAAAGTTGAATTTTCAAACTACAAAT
Source organism: Flavobacterium sp. UBA4854 (assembly GCF_002399805.1). NCBI lineage: Bacteria > Pseudomonadati > Bacteroidota > Flavobacteriia > Flavobacteriales > Flavobacteriaceae > Flavobacterium > Flavobacterium sp. UBA4854. The sequence goes on along the minus strand of NZ_DHEI01000143.1, from coordinate 43,155 downwards.
TCAGAATTAGACTCTTTGATATTAGCCTTACACAAAATACGATTTGCCTCTAATACCAATAATTACTTTTACTTCTATTTTCCTTTAGTCAGTCATATTTTGTATTACAAACCTATGTCCGAAAAAGAAATTTTAAAATATTTAATAGATCCAAACTTTGCAAACGGCATATGTAAAGTCGAAGAAATGATAAAGGTGATTAATGGCGCTATGAATTACAAGCTAGACGAAAATAAAAACTACCTCAGCAAAGAAAGCCAAGATTGGATTACCAACGAATTACCAAAATTGGAAAAAGAAGTACAACGCGAAATAGATATTTGCTGGAAAGAACTTGAAGACTAAAATTTATGGCAATAAACTACAATTTAGAAATAGAATTCCTTAAAAAGGTAGAAGACAACAATAACAGAACAGCCTTAACTGTAAATCAAATTGAAGATCTTCTTTCAGAATTCCCAAAACTACCCGAAGATTATATTGCTTATTTACAAGAAGTTGGTTCGGGAAGTTTTAGAAACTGTCAATTTAATATTGCCTCTTCATTATTTAATTTAGAAGACTTAGGCTTGGAGAATCACTATGAATTGAAATCAAACATTTGGTTTTTTGGAGATAATTTTTCTGGCGATTTTTCTGGTTTTGACTTTGATCGGAATGATGGTAAAATCGTTGAATTTTGGCACGAAAGCGGAGAACTTTATTACACTAATAAGTCGTTTCAAACTTATATAAGAGAACAAATGTTAATGGATGAGAATGGTATTAAATAAAATTAAACCTTTTGCATTATTTTTATTTGTTATTGAGCACAATCTTTAATCAAAATTAGCGTTATCTTTATCTAATATAAAGATGCTAATAAATTAAACACCTTTAACGCAACTATTTGGAGACAAATGCATCTGATTATATAGATAAAACTTTATATAAAAGTTTTTGCAACCAAAACCAAAATCATGAAACAGATCATCTTAATTCTTAGCATTCTGCTTGTTTTAACAAGTTGTGAAAATGATGATTTACCAAACTCTGATGTACAATATTCGTTAGTTGCCAAAGGAGATTCTTTTCCTAATGATAAAAGTCTTGCTCCGCGACATTTAATAATTAAAGATCAAAAAAGTTGGGATAAATTAATTACAGAAATGAATGTTTCTAGTGATTTATCAAAAGATTTTAAAGAAATAAACATCGATTTCAGTAAATATCAAGTCATTGCTGTTATAGACAAAACCCAAAACAGTGGCGGACATTCTATAGATATTGTCGAAATTACCGAAAACCGAAATACCATTATCGTCAAAGTAGAAAAACTAAAAAATGGCAATAGCACTTTAAAGCTATCAAGACCGTACGATATCATTAAAACAGACAAAACAGACAAAAAGGTTATTTTTGAGCAATAATCCTTAGTTTTCTACAACTTTTAACGATTAAAATGGATACTCCAAAAATAAAAGAAAATCAATTTGCTGTTGGACAAGCAGAGTACAGTACAGGAATAATATTAAAGAAAAACAATCAATATTATAACTCAGAAGAAGACATTCTAGAAGTTTACTCAATATTTGAAAATTTAGATCTTGCTAAAAAATTTACTGAACAAGGCATTTCTAAAAATCCAAACATAGAATATTTTATACACAATCATAAAGCCGAAACTGTATATATTGTCGACCAAAAAGGCGAAAGAAAAATAAGTACTTTTTGAAATTCAAATTATAAACCTTTATTCTCCACCAGTAAATTTTTCAACTCATTGGTTTTCAAAAAAGCCGCAAAACGCCCAGACAGTAATAGCATTTCTTTTTCTTCTGGGGTTATTTTTAATTTGGTTTCAACATGCGAAGCATACTCATAAAGCATTAAAAGTTCGCTTGCATCAAAATCTTTAAACTTTTCTCTATCCAAACTAGACAGTTGGGGTTCACCAAATTTATCTTTTTTAAAACTGTCCATACCAAACTTTGCAATCAATTTGGCTCGAAAATCATCGTGAAGTTTCAGCCAACTTGCAGCTTCATCATCAGTATCTTTTAATTGTGTTACTAACTCTTCGTAAGCCTGATCTTTTTTCAAGGTTATTAAATAATCACGTAAAGTCGTAAAACCAATTACTTGATAATTTGAAGTCGGGATTTTGTATTTATCCAGCACATTTTCGACATCTTTTTCAAAAGTCATATATCTAGTTTGAACCGTATACAAAGAAGCAGTCTCTAACAAAGAAAGCAGCCTAATCTTTTCATCATTTATAAAAGGCGCTTTTTTTCCTTGCCCTAAACAATCAATAAAAAGCGCTTTTTTATTCTTGTCTTTCACTTTAGAATCGTTGTGAAGCAGTTCTATTAAGGTTTCATATCCCATATTATCAGACGCACCACCATCAATAACGCATAAAATTTTATCTTGATTTTTGATTCCGAATTTGGTCTTAGGAAGAACTCCAGGAAAAGCAGAACTTGCCGTAATTGCATAAGTCAGCGGAAAGTCGTAACCGTTATTGATATGATTTTCGTCAAGCGAAAGTGAAGCTTTATTAGGAGCCAAAGACGCATCAATTTTTAAAGCACGAATAATGTGTGGCATGAATGGAAATCGTTCTCCGTTATTATAAGCCGTTCCATTTGCCACCATAATAGGCAATTGCGGATTAAGTTTGCTGTCTTTTGGAATAAAGAAATCAGACAATAACATTTGAGTCTTAAACTTATTCTGATTTTCTGGGTTAGCGCTATCATATTGCAAAACTTCCAGATCGAGCCGTTGTGCCATCGAAATTTTTTCTCCTTTTTCGTTTCTGCTGTTATTTAAAAGAGAAAAAATAGTGGCCGATTTATTGACATCTGATTTGAAAGCATCGGCTTTAGAAAAATAAAACTCATTAAAACTACAATTATCGTATTGCAATTTGTTTTTCAGAATGGTCAAATAATAACCTGCCGAATAACAGCCTCCAGAAACAGTCGAAAAATAATCTATTTCATTTAGAAAATTACGGCTCGAGTTATCTTCTTGAATTTCTTCCAAACCTAAAAGAACACCCATGCTAAAAAACTGCGCTCTAGATCCTCCGCCAGAAATAGCAACTCCCAAAGCAATATTAGGGTTTTGGAGTCGGCTGTCTCGATCCTGAACCGATTTGTATTCACTCAAATTGACCGCAGGAATTGAGTTATAGTTAATCTCAGAAAATAGATTAATCTTATTTTGAGCAACTCCCTCATTGACTAGAAAAAGAAAAAAGAATCCTATCGAAAGTCTCTTAACCATCATAAAAATAACAACATTATTTTTTAAAGTTTAAAATTACTTGAATTAATTCAAACTAAAATGCTTGTTCATTGATTTTTAACTTTTTCTGATTTTATTTTCTGAATTAGAAACAAATTTTTAATTAAACAGTAATCTTAAAATAACCTTGAAAAATAAAACGTGTTTATGAAATACAAGAATAAAGCGTAATTTTATTCCTTTAAGAGAGGGTTAAGCTTAAAAACAAGAAAATATGGGGGAAAGAAAAGCATTAGAATATTACGTTTTAGACGTATTCTCAAACGAAAGTTACAAAGGAAATCCGCTTTCGGTTGTTTTTACAGATGGAAATTTAAAATTAGAAACCTATCAGGATATTTCTAAAGAATTTGGCTACTCTGAAACTTCTTTTGTTTATTATTCTGTAAGAGAAAAAGCGCTTGTCGTTCGTTCATTTACTCCAACCGGAATCGAAATCGACGGTGCAGGCCATAATTTATTAGGTGCAGTTTGTGGTGCTCTATTAAAAGGAATTCCAATTTTTGATGAGCAAAACGAAAGTGAACCTTTTGTAATTATGAATCATTCGGCAATTCCGGTAACGGTAAGTTTTGATTTGGATACTTTTTTTCCGGTTGTTAAAATGCACCAGAAATCGGCTGTGATCAAACAGGAAATTCCAACGTATAGAATTGCGGTGGCACTAGGTTTAAAAATTGAGGATTTGGATGTAAATTCTTTTGTTCCAACAATAGTTAAAACAGAAGTTGCCCATACGATGGTTCCTATAAAGAATAGTCAAATATTAAACAGCTTTGTTCCAGACAATCAGCTCTTAATCCAGATCTCTAAAGAATATAATTTTGAAGGTTTTTATTGTTTCGCTCCAGCAGATGAAGGTCTGGATCATATCGTTGAAACAAGATTCTTTAATCCGATAATCGGAATAAATGAAGACCCTGCAACAGGAACGGCTGCGGGGCCTTTAATTGGATTTTTAACAGAAAAGAAATTCACTAAATCTGATAAAGAATATAAAATTCTTCAAGGAGTTAAATTAAAGCAGCCCTCAATGATTGAAGTCATGAATCGTGACGAAGATATTCTGGTTGGTGGTTCTTCGATTATTACTATGAAAGGCGAACTTTATATTTAATGCCGAAATATTCATGAAAAAAATTATTCTATTGATCTTTCTGGCTCTGATATCTTGCAAGGATACAAAATACCAACCTCTAACTTCGAAAGAAGCAGATGTTGAAAGTTTGCTAAAAAAGATCAATCCTAATAAAGAATATGCTTATTGGGAAATTAACTTTTCTATGCCACTTACTCCTAAAGTGATATTTTACAAGGGAGATAAAAAGCTAAAACAAAAAAACAATTACCAACCCATCCAAAGTGGTTTTTTCACGGGTTGTCAACCTATGAGTTGTAGTTACACTATAATTTATTTCGATAATAATAAATGGAACTATGTTTTAAAAAAAGAAGAATTAATCACTTATATAAATAAAATTGATAACCCAGAAGAAGCTTTTCTAATTGCTAAAATTCAAGATTTTGATATTGACCCATATAATCCAAAAGGAAATGGTTATCTCAAAACAAAAAATGGTTATGATTTAAAAGTCATGAAATATATTAGCTGTCCTGAATCTAAAGAATCTTTTCTAGTTTCTATTGATTCGTTGGGGCAACTGAAAAGCATAAAAAGTCAAGGTTTTTATTTAAAAACTAAAAACTGCATCGTTTATTAAATCAAACAAAAAACCGCATCTGGCAGAATGCGGTTTCAAATATTTAAAACTATAGAACTTCTTAGTTCGTTTTCATTGGCGGTAAATCGAAAGCCTTTGAATCGTGTTCGAAGTTGTTTCTGTGTGCTCCATCGCAAAATGGCTTGTTTGAAGAATGTCCGCAACGGCAAAGTCCAAGCGCTTGTCTTCCTTGTAAACCGTAAAGTGCTCCTTCTGGATCCATGATTTCAAAATCTCCTTCAATTTTGATAGAACCATTTTTATTGATGATTAATTTAGTCTTGCTCATAAATTTGTTTTTTTCCGCTGCAAAGATTGCGAAATATATTCTCATTTATAAGCTCGAAACGTAGTTTAAACTGGTTCTATTTTATGTGGGTTTTGCCACGAAGACGCGAAGGCACAAAGTTTTATTGTTTCACGCTCCCGATAGCTATCGGGATTAAAAGATTTAAGCACATTAGCACAGATGACTAACTTAAAAAACTTAGATTCTTAATAAAAAATCTTTGCGCCTTAACGTCTTTGTGGCAGAAAAAAAACTAAAGCGCCTTATAAACAAAATTCTTAAACTTCACACTTCCTTTTCCAATAGAGCAAAGACCAATCCTTAATCCCAAAAATCCACTCAAAACATTATGATTGTATCCTGAAACTTCTACAGAGTTTTCGATTTTTTTCCAGTCTTTTCCATCAATACTGTAAAACATATCTACAGTGTTTTTAATGTTTTTCAGTTTAAGAAAGACTTTTCGCGTATGCGTATTTTTCTCCGTTGGAAACTGCCATCCTCTTAAATTTGCCAAAATGTTATTTTGATCGGCTAAAATCCCTGAGTAATATTTATTATCGTAAAAAAGCACCAATCCGCCAGTTGCGTCGCCTTCAATTTCCATTTCAACTTCTGCAGAATAAGAATGTCCTCCTGGTACAACTACTAGCGGAGAACTGTTTCCTACTCCATCGCCTTTTCCTTCAATTGTCAATGTATTATTAGCCACTTTAAATCTTGAGTTTTCCACTTCATTATAAAACTTCCATTGTGGCTTTAAGGCCGAACCTCCAAAATTATCGCTCAAAGAAAACTCAGGAAGCGTCTTTCCCTCAGGTTTTGCAATCGGTTTATCAGTTTGAATGTTATCAGAAATTTTATACCAACCGTCTTTTGTCCATTCCACAGGTTGTAACAAAGTTTGACGGCCTAAATTATAATAGTCTTTTTCATAACCATGAAAAATCATCCACCATTTTCCGTTTGCATCTTCAAAAACAGTGCTGTGTCCTTTTGACCACCAAGTTTCAGAACTGTTGTTCGTACGCACAATCGGATTATGTGGTGAGTTTTCCCAAGGTCCCAAAGGTGATTTTGATCTTGCAGAAATAACCATATGACTTGTCGCTGGTCCAGCAGTTCCACCTTCGGCAACGGTCAAATAATAGTATTCTCCACGCTTGAATAATTTTGGTCCTTCCATACAAAAACATTCAATACTCCATTCGCGCGGAATTTTCCAACCGTCATAAACATGTTTTAATTCGCTGGTTACCGAAAGTCCGTCTTTTGATAAAGCCACATAACCGCCGTTACTGAAATATAAAAAGCGGTTTCCTTTATCATCTGTTACGTGTCCAGGATCTATGTTGCCAATTTTCAAATCTACTGGTGCGCTCCAAGGTCCGTTTATAGAATCTGCAGTAACTACAAAATTGGTATTATTGGCAGGAAAATAGATGTAATATTTATTGTTGTATTTGATTAAATCTGGCGCCCAAACGGCTCCAACATATTTATGAAGTGCATTGGTTACAGTTTCCCAATTCATTAAATCGGTTGAGTGCCAAATTAAAAGCCCAGGATAATAATCAAAAGAAGAATGAACGACATAATAATCTTTTCCGTCGCGCAACAAACTAGGATCTGGATAATCGCCCGCAAAAATCGGGTTTGAATATTGTCCTTGCTTTAAATTCTTTTCTGATTGTGATTGAGAATAACCGTAATATGTAAACAATACTAAAATGGTTAGATATATTTTATTCATGTTTTTGATATTTTTTTTCAAATATAGTCAAAAAGACCATAAGTAAAATATACCACAGATTAAAAGGATTAAAAATGATTTTTTGAATTGCGGCCAGCTTTAGCTGGATGTCATAATAGTGATTCAATAAAATGGCTTTAGCCAAAAATGAGCGTGTTTGGCTAAAGCCTCACAACTTTACATTATTAATCTCCAGCTAAAGCTGGAGGCAATTCATATTTAAAAATCTTTTAATCCTTTTAATCTAGGCAATAAAAAAACTTTGTGCCTTAGTACCTTCGTGGCAAAAATCTTAACGAATCTCTAGGAAAAACTCAGCGAATCTCCACGTAATATTAAAATCTCAATTCTATTGCTTATTTTTGCACTCAATAAAATTGAATTATGATACAAGATCCAAAGAGATATACGATCACGGCGGCATTGCCTTACACCAACGGGCCTATTCATATTGGGCATTTGGCTGGGGTTTACGTGCCTGCAGATATATATTCCAGATATTTAAGATTGCAAGGAAAAGATGTAGCATTTATTTGCGGAAGCGATGAACACGGGGTTGCAATCTCTATGAAAGCTAAAAAAGAAGGAGTTACACCACAGCAAGTTATTGATAAATATGATGGAATTATCCGCAAATCTTTTGAAGATTTCGGAATTTCATTCAATAATTACTCAAGAACTTCGGCGAAAATTCACCATGATACGGCTTCGGAATTCTTTAGAACATTGTATGATAAAGGAGATTTTATCGAAGAAGTGACAGAACAATTGTACGATGCAAAAGCAAATCAGTTTTTAGCAGATCGTTTTGTTGTCGGTACTTGTCCGAAATGTGATAATCCAGAAGCTTACGGAGATCAGTGCGAAAAATGCGGATCGACTTTGAACGCGACTGATTTGATCAATCCAAAATCGACTATTACTGGAGAAACTCCAATTCTTAAAGAAACAAAACACTGGTTTTTACCTTTAGACAGATATACTGATTTTTTAACTGAGTGGATTTTAGTTGGGCATAAAAGCGACTGGAAAACCAACGTTTATGGACAAGTAAAATCTTGGATCGACGCAGGATTGGAACCTCGTGCCGTAACGCGTGACTTAGATTGGGGAATTGATGTTCCTGTTGAAGGTGCCGAAGGCAAAAAACTTTATGTTTGGTTTGATGCACCCATCGGTTACATTTCTTCTACAAAAGAATGGGCAGCGCGCGAAGGAAAAGATTGGGAACCGTATTGGAAAGA
>NZ_DHEI01000143.1:33875-34666 GCF_002399805.1 Flavobacterium sp. UBA4854 | reverse complement strand
GCGATGTTAAAAGCTGAAGGAAGCTATATTTTACCAGACAACGTTCCAGCAAATGAGTTCTTGAATTTGGAAGGAAACAAGCTTTCGACTTCTAAAAACTGGGCGGTTTGGTTGCACGAGTATTTAGAAGAGTTCCCAGATAAGCAAGATGTTTTGCGTTATGCTTTAACATCTAACGCTCCTGAAACAAAAGATAACGACTTTACTTGGAAAGATTTCCAAGCTAGAAATAACAACGAATTGGTTGCTGTTTTCGGAAACTTCGTAAATCGTGTTGTGGTTTTAACCAACAAATATTATGATGGTGTAATCCCGACTCCAAACGAATTTACAGAAGTTGACGAACAAACTTTGGCAGAATTAAAAGCGTATCCAGCCGTGATTTCAAGTTCGGTTGAGCGTTACAGATTCCGTGAAGCTTTGGGCGAATTGATGAATGTGGCTCGTTTAGGAAATAAATATCTTGCAGACGAAGAGCCTTGGAAAGTGATGAAAGACAATCCAGAGCGTGTAAAAACTCAAATGTATGTGGCCTTACAAATTGCTGCTGCGTTAAGCGTTTTAGCTGAGCCGTTTTTACCATTTACAGCGGCTAAATTGTCAAGAATCTTAAATTTAGGCGATTTGAAAGAACACTTTAAAGGATTTAGCAAATTCTTAAAAGAAAACCATCCTGGAGCTACAGATGTTATTTTGGATAAAACATTAGGTTGGAATGATATTTCTGAGCATTCAGATTTATTGCCAGCAGGACATAAAATTGGTGAAGCAGAATTACTTTTTGCTAAAAT
>NZ_DHEI01000143.1:30212-33689 GCF_002399805.1 Flavobacterium sp. UBA4854 | reverse complement strand
AGCAAACAACCAGATCCGCAAAAAGATTTAATTCAGTTTGAGGATTTTGCGAAAATGGATATTCGTATCGGAACTATTCTTGAGGCTGAAAAAATGCCAAAAGCAAATAAGCTTTTAGTTCTTAAAGTAGATACAGGAATTGATGTTCGTACGATTGTTTCAGGAATTGCTGAAAGTTTTTCGCCAGAAGAAATCATCGGAAAACGTGTTTCTGTATTAGCAAACCTAGCTCCAAGAGCTTTACGCGGTGTTGAAAGTCAAGGAATGATCTTAATGACAACAAACGCTGAAGGGAAACTGGTTTTTGTAAATCCAGATGCTGATGCGCCAAATGGAGCGACAGTAAACTAAACTGATTTTACACATCTAAACATATCGTTTGTCATTTCGAGGAACGAGAAATCTTCGCAAGTAACTCCGCAATGAGAATCCAATCTTTGTCGAGCTTTTCGCGAAGATTTCTCGTTCCTCGAAATGATTGGCAGAATAAAAAAATAAAATAAAATTCTTACATTTTACTACTTCTTTCAAATTCAATTTTGTAAGTTTGTTCTGCAAAAATACCAGAAGTAATTCTGAAACTTTATTTAAAGTTAACATAAGCGAACCCTCGCCATGATGGCCCTATGGAAACTCGGGAAATCTATCCTTCTGGGTATTTTTGCACATCTAAAGCGAGGGTTTCGTGCGTTTAATATTTTCGATATGCAAAGAGAAAATCAAAAACCGACACATCACGATGTAATGCCATCGATGGCAAAATTCCTTTCAGACTTATGGTTTGAAGGCGATTTTAGAGAACAGCCCCATTATTTGTCTGAAATTTTCAAGCGAATTCTTGAAACAGAATTGGGAGATGACAAAGAGCTAAGATCAAAAATGATGGAATGCATCAAAACCAGTGAAATGCTTGCCGAAACACTCGAACCGTTTTCGGATAAACAAATTCAGAAAGCCTGCAGTAAATTTTTAGTGGCTTAAAAAATAAAAGCGTGAAATTCTTTATTGATTTCACGCTTTTTTTATTCTACAAATACTGTAAAGTACATTTTTCTTTAAAATTAGTTTTCTTACAAAAAAAATGAGATATTAGCGCCAAAAGTTATTCGAAAAACTGAAAATTATGGAGCTATTAGACAGTTTACCTACGTTGCTTAAATCTTTTTGGTACATCGCGATTCCAACAAGTTTAATTTTTCTTATTCAAACCATTATTACTTTTTCGGGTCTTGACATTGCCGATGGTTTCGATACCGATTTTGATGCACATGTTCACGATGGCGATTTTCAGCTTTTCTCATTAAGAAACCTAATTAACTTTCTTTTAGGTTTTAGCTGGACAGGCATTTCATTTTATGCTACAATTGGCGAAAAGCCATGGTTTCTTATTACACTCGCTTTTGTCGTTGGAGTTTCATTTGTGCTATTGTTTTTCTTTGTAATCAAACAAGTGCAAAAACTAGCCGAAGACAATTCTTTTAAAATCACTAATACGCTAAATAAAACTGCTGAAGTTTATTTGACCATTCCAGAAAATAAAACCGGAAAAGGTAAAATTATGATTAGCGTAAATGGCGCTTTTCATGAACTTGAAGCTATGACAGAAAATGAAAGAATTCCGTCTGGTTCGGCTGTAAAAGTTGTCAAAATAGAAAACAACAACCTTTTAATCGTAGAAACCATATAACATAAATTATAATGATCAACCCAATTATTTTGATTGCCGTTGCGGCAATCGTTCTATTCGTAACCATTTCAGCATTAATCTCGAGGTACAAGCGCTGTCCTTCAGATAAAATTTTAGTAATCTATGGCCGTACTGGCGGAACCTCAGCACGTTGTGTACACGGTGGTGGTGCTTTTATCTGGCCAGTAATTCAGGATTACTCTTTTCTAGATTTAAAACCGCTTTCTATCGAAGCGAATCTAACCAATGCGTTAAGCCGTCAGAACATTAGAGTCGATGTTCCTTGTCGATTCACCATCGCCATTTCTACGGAAACTGACAGTATGAATACCGCTGCAGAAAGATTATTAGGTTTGTCATCAGAACAAGTTCAAGAGCTTGCAAAAGATATTTTGTTTGGTCAATTGCGTTTGGTTATTGCAACGATGACTATTGAAGAAATTAACTCAGACCGTGATAAATTCTTAGATAACATTTCTAAAAACGTTGACAGCGAATTAAAGAAAATTGGTCTTAAACTAATCAACGTAAACGTTACCGATATTCGTGACGAGTCTGGTTATATCGAAGCTTTAGGAAAAGAAGCTGCTGCAAAAGCAATCAATGAAGCTAAAATTAGCGTGGCTGAACAGGAAAAAATCGGAGAAACTGGTAAAGCTCTTGCTGATAGAGAAAAAGACACTCAAATTGCTGAAACACATAGAGACAGAGATGTAAAAATCGCGATTACTCAAAAAGATCGTGAAATTAGCATTGCAACAGCGGCTAAAGACGAAACGATTGGTAAAGCTGAAGCAGAAAGAGATACAAGGGTAAAAACGTCTGAAGCAAACGCAATTGCAATTCAGGGAGAGAACGAAGCGAAAATTGCTATTGCCAATTCTGAAGCTATTCGTAGAGAAAAAGAAGCAGAATCTTTGCGTATTGCAATTGCTGCAGAAAAAGTACAACAGGCAAAAGCTTTGGAAGAATCTTACCTAGCTGAACAAAAAGCCGAGCTGGCACGTTCTGAAAGAGAACGTTCTACTCAAATTGCCAACATTGTAGTTCCTGCCGAAATTGCCAAACAAAGAGCAATTATCGAAGCACAAGCTGCTGCAGAAACGATTAGAGAGAATGCAAAAGGAGAAGCTGATGCAATCTTTGCTAAAATGGAAGCAGAAGCAAAAGGTTTATTTGAAATATTAACGAAACAAGCCGAAGGTTATAAAGATGTTGTGGCTGCAGCAGGCGGAGATCCAAGCAAAGCATTCCAACTTTTATTATTAGAAAAACTTCCTGAATTGGTTAAAACTCAAGTTGAAGCAGTTAAAAATATCAAAATTGACAAAATCACGGTTTGGGATTCTGGAAATGGTCAAGGCGAAAACGGTTCTACAGCTAACTTTGTTTCTGGAATGATGAAGACAGTTCCGCCATTAAATGATTTATTTAATATGGCAGGTTTAAACCTTCCAACTTATTTAAAAGGCGAAGATACTCCTCCTGAAGTTCCTCCAACTATTCAAGTAGAAGAAACAAAAGAATAAAAACCTTTTTTTAATATAAAAAAGCGCGAACCGATTAAGATTTTTAATCGATTTGCGCTTTTTGCTTTCAAAATACTCGCTTTCTAAGTTATCTTTGAAAAATAATACAAGAATAAAATACGTCTAATGAAACTCACTAAACCAAGATTAGCCCTAATCTGCGGTATACTTTGCATATCGATTTTTCCAATATTAGTAAAATTACGCTTAACTCCAGGATTAATTTCGGCTTTTTACCGAATGTTTTTTGCTGTGGTTTTG
>NZ_DHEI01000143.1:27664-30019 GCF_002399805.1 Flavobacterium sp. UBA4854 | reverse complement strand
ATTTTGTTTGCTTCAGATGTTGCAGTTTGGAATATCGCCATTCAGGAATCGAGTGCGACGCAGGCTTCGCTTTTGACAAATTTATCACCAGTGTGGGTTGGTATTGGTTCTTTCTTTTTTCTAAAAACAAAACCTGCCACTAATTTTTGGATTGGTACAATTGTTTCTTTATTCGGAATGGTAACTTTAGTCGGTTTTGAATTTTTTATCGATTTAAACTTCGATCAGGCATTTCTATTTGCGGTTTTGTCTGGAATTCTATATTCGATTTATCTTTTAGTTAGCAAAAATGTGCTTTCTACTGTTGATGTTCTTTCGTTTATGACGATCAGTTTAATGGCTTCTAGCATTTATTTAGGAATTTTGTGTTACTCACTAGGCGAACCATTCACTGGTTTTTCTGATGCCGGCTGGTTTGTTTTGGTACTTCAAGCTGTAATTTGTCAATTGTGTGCTTGGCTTTCTATTAGTTATGCCACTCAGCACATGCGCGCAACGAGAGTTTCACTAAGTTTATTGAGTCAAGCTGTAATTACCTCAATTTTAGCTTGGTTGTTTTTGGAAGAACAAATAACTTTACAGATGGTTTTCGGCGGAATCATTCTGCTTTTCGGAATCCGAATTACGTTTTACGATAAAACGATTTCTTTGAAAGAGCTTTTTTCTAAGAATTAAGAAAAAGGTTTCACGCAGATTCAGCAGATTTGAACAAATTCTAAAAATCATTTTAATCTCATAATCTGTGGCTAAAAAATTAGTTTAATTCGTGAATTCGTGGCTAAAAAAAATCTCACGCAGATTCAACAGATATAAGCAGATTTTAAAAAATCATTTTAATCTTAAGAATGTGTGGCAAAAAAATTAGTGCAATNNAAAACGATTTCTTTGAAAGGGCTATTTTGTAAAAATCAAATATAAATAATGAGATATAATTACTTAGAAGGTTTGAGAGGATATATGGCACTTTGGGTATTTTTTTACCATGCATCTGGTTTTCTTCCTCAAGCGAAAACACAAAATAAATTTCTAAGCTTTTTTTTCGACGGTTCTCTTCCTGTCATCATTTTCATTATTCTTAGTGGTTTTGTAACACATTTACTACTTCAAAAAAATGAAACTTATTTTTTTTATTTAAAAAGAAGAGCTCTAAGACTGTTTCCAATTTATTTAATTTGTTTACTGATTTCACTATTGCTATTAAAATTTTCTCTGCATACGCTAGAGCAAATACCTTTTGAAGGTTCGAAAATATATGGACGAATTAAACTAATTGAAACCTATTATAATTCTAATAAAACATTAAATATACTTAGTCACTTAACCCTATCACACGGCCTATTTCCTGAAAGTAGATTCCCTTTTACTTATACAATAATGGGACAATCATGGAGTTTAACCTTAGAATGGCAGTTTTATATTTTAATCCCTTTTTTATATTATTTTCTAAATAAGAAAAAAGTAATCCAAAATGGTCTAATAATAGTGCTGTTTATTCTCATAATGTTATTTTCAAAAAATCAAATGACACAGCCGTCTTTTTTACCGAACATGATTATATTTTTTTTAATAGGCTATTTTTCGATGCCACTCTTTAAAAAATTTGAATCCTCGAATAATAAATATATTTTTATATTCTTAGGCACTATTGCTTTAATTTATTGTTTCAAAAATTGGATGATTAGCTGTTTAATACTAATTTGGGGAATCACTCTATATTTTCAAAAATACAAAAACAGCTTTTTTGATATTCTTTTTGGAGGCAGAATTATTCAGTTTTTAGGAAAAATATCTTATTCGATTTATTGTGTACACATGATAGTTTTAATAATTTTAATTAATATTTTACAAGAACTGGGAATAAATTCTATTTTAATTTTCTCAACATCTGTTCTATTTGGAGGTGCATTTTTCACAATATTAATTTCTTATTTAACATATACGTATATTGAATTATATTTTATAAAACTTGGTAGAGCAGAATACAATTCAAATATTGCAATAAAGATTAATCGCTATTCAAAAGATTAATAAGTTATTTTTTGGAAGAACAAATAACTTTACAGATGGTTTTCGGCGGAATCATTCTGCTTTTCGGAATTCGAATTACTTTTTACGATAAAACGATTTCTTTGAAAGAGCTTTTTTCTAAGAATTAAGAAAAAGGTTTCACGCAGATTCAACAGATTTAAGCAGATTTTAAAAAATCATTTTAATCTTAATAATCTGTGGCAAAAAAAATTAGTGCAATTCGAGTAATTCGTTGCTAAAAAAATCTCTCGCAGATTTGGCAGATTGAACAGATTTTTAAAAATCATTTTAATCTTAATAATCCGTGGCAAAAAAAATTAGTGCAAT
>NZ_DHEI01000143.1:22101-27522 GCF_002399805.1 Flavobacterium sp. UBA4854 | reverse complement strand
CGCAGATTTGGCAGATTGAACAGGTTTTTAAAAATCATTTTAATCCCAATAATCTGTGGCAAAAAAATTAGTGCAATTCGAGTAATTGCTTCGCCTGTTTACTATCGCTCAGGTCGTGGCGAAAAACCTGAAACTTGAAACAAAAAAAACTTGAAACAAAAAACTTATGTTACATAAAACTAAAATACCGAACTTAAAAGTAATTGCATTTGATGCCGATGATACTTTATTTGTAAACGAACCTTATTTTCAAGAAACCGAACATAAATTTTGTGCTTTGATGGAAGATTATCTTTCACATCAAGGTATTTCACAGGAATTATTTAAAATTGAAATTGCCAATCTGCCTTTGTATGGATATGGAATTAAAGGTTACATTCTTTCGATGATTGAAGCTGCGATGAACATTTCGAACAACACCATTCCTGTTGAAGTCATTGAAAAAATCATTCAATACGGAAAAGAATTACTCGAAAAACCAATTGAACTTTTAGACGGAATTGAAGAAACGCTCGAAGCTTTAAAGGGAAAATACAAATTGGTCGTTGCCACAAAAGGCGATTTAAAAGACCAGCACAGCAAATTGCATCGTTCTGGTTTGGGGCATTATTTTCATCATATCGAAGTAATGTCAGACAAACAAGAGATTGACTATCAAAAACTTTTAGGGCGCTTAGACATTGAAGCGCACGAATTTTTGATGATTGGAAATTCATTAAAATCAGATGTACTTCCAGTTTTAGGAATTGGCGGTTATGCCGTTCATATTCCGTTTCATACTACTTGGGAACACGAAAAAATTAATCATACTATAGAACACGAGCACTTTAGTTCATTTGAAACTATTGCAGAAGTCGTTCCGAATTTATTATAATGAAAACACTTTTAGACTTAGAAAACTGGAATAGAAAAGAGCATTTTGCCCATTTCAAACAAATGGAAGAACCTTTTTTTGGCGCAACCGTAGAAATCGATTGTACTAAAGCATATGAAACGGCCAAAAGTTTAAACGCTTCTTTTTTCATTTTCTATTTACACAAAACTTTAGTTGCGGTAAACGCCATCGAGAACTTTAAATACCGAATTTCAGGAGATCAAATTTACATTAACGACCGTGTAGACGCTTCGGCAACGATTGGACGAGAAGATGGCACTTTTGGATTCTCTTTAATTGAATACCATTCGGATTTTAAAACATTCGAACAAAATGCATTAGCAGAAATTGAACGCATTCAAAACACAACTGGGCTTTTTACAAGATCATTTGACACAGATAATTTGATACATTTCTCAGCAATTCCGTGGTTGAATTTTACGTCACTTACTCATGCAAGAAGTTTTACTTATCCTGACAGTTGTCCTAAAGTTTCATTTGGAAAAATGATGCTTTCTGAAACAGGAAAAAGAACCATGTCAATGGCAGTTTATGTTCATCACGCATTAATGGATGGAATGCACATGGGGCAATTTGTAGATCTTTTTCAAGAGCTTATGAATCAATAAATAAACGGAATAATTTTTGTGCCCTAAAAACACATGAAACGAATTTTTCTTTTTTTGTTTTTAATCTCTAGTACTGTTATGCTAAGTCAAACAGTGCTGACTTCTTATGCAATTGATTTAAAAAACAAAATAGCTCAATCTCAAATTATGACTGGCGAAAACACCGTTACTCATGATGTGTTTGTTTTTGCGGCCAGCCCAGATAGTCTTTCGATATTAAAATACAATAGCGCCTTATTTTTAAGAGATAAGTTTATAACCAATCGTCAATATACGGAGAATAAATCTTTGATGGGATATAGCTTTAGCGAAGACGGAAATCCAACTTTATATTGGTTTTCTAGAGAAGAAAAATCAATCATTCTAATTAAATATTTTCTAGAAAATAAAACTTCTAGAGCCTTAAAATTTCAGATTCCGCTGGAAGATAAATTCATTCTCACAAATTATCAAAAAGACAATAACTTCTATTTGATAATGAAAGAAAGAACAAAAGAAGCATTAACGGCTTTTATCTTTAAAAACGGATTGGCTGAAGAAAAGTTTTTAGATTTTAGTTCTTTCAAATTTATTGATCGCAGAACGCAACCTAAAACATTCTCTCAAATCTTGAATGAAAATCCGATCGAAAAGATGGACTCGGGCGAATACAATCCGTTGTATAAAGTCACAGCCAAAAGTAAAATGTATCTTCTTCCAAACCGCTTGATTTTATCTTTGGATCAAAGTTTCAGAAAAACTCAACTGTTTGACATTGATTTAGAAAGTATGGAAATAAAAGAGAAGACATTTATGAAACCTGTTGGAGAGAAAAATCCAAAGACGTCTAATTCTTTTTACCACGAAAACAAACTATATCAAATCAATGTAAATCCTGATGAACTATTATTTGATATTAAAGATTATGAATCTGGAGAATCGATAAAAAGCTTTACGGTTTCAAAAAAAGACACAATCCGCTTTAGTAATTCACCTTTACTAATGCAGATTGAAGACCGTGAACCTCGAAAATTAAAGAATACCGCAAGATTTTTAAAAACGTTATCTTCTCTTGATGCAGGACTTTCGGTGTACAAAAATCAAAACAATCTTTTTATCACTTTAGGAGGATCGGGCAGTGATTTGAAAACCGTATCTATGAACGGTTTTAATTTTAATGATCCTATGGGAGATTTTCCTTCCAACAACTTTTACAATATTGAAACCAACTATTCTGTATTTTTCGAAAGCATCTGGACAAAAAAGCTAGAACTAACTCAAGAAACGCACCAACCTTTTGCTACTGATAAAGTCTTTTACTTCTTAGATACACATAAAGAAGCTGTTCTTGCTAATACGCTTAAGTTAAACAATTACATTCTGCTGAGTTATTATGATGTTTTGTCAAGACAGATTGTGTTGCGCAAATTTACCGATGGCTTTAACTAAACAGATTATCTATCAACAACTTATAACCAAAATCATTCACCTATTTTTGGTTTTTTTACTGTTTTTATAGTTTTTAAATTTTTATCACTAATCTTATTTTAATACTTTTTTGGCTTTTAAAGAAAGTTTTTACTTACAATTTGTCGTTGTTTTGGGCTAAAATTTAAAATTTAGAAACAATGAAAAAAGTTGTAATGACTCTTGCATTTGCCCTAGCGTTAACTGGAGTACATGCGCAAACAGAAAACAATAACGGGTATAATAAATGGTCTATAGATTTAGGCGCAGGGGTTAATAAACCGCAGCGACCATTTAATGCTGGGTATTCTACCAATACTTTAAGTCCTTGGACTGGAGATATAGGTGTGCGTTACATGTTGAACAACAAATTTGGTTTGAAAGCAGATTTTGGATACAACAGTTTTACTGCAAAAGGAAGCTCTATCGATTTTGATTCAAAATACTATAGAGTAGATTTACAAGCTGTTGCTAACTTAGGGCGCATCATGAATTTTGAAACCTGGACTAACACTATTGGTTTATTAGGACATGCTGGTTTTGGTTATGCTCAATTACGCAACGATAATTACAAAGGAGCAGATGAAATGGGTAACTTCATTGCTGGTGTAACGGGACAAATTAGATTATCAAACAGAGTTGCTTTAACGGGTGATTTCTCAACTATTCTAAACGCATCACAAGATCGTACTTTTGACGGAGCGTATGTTCCTGGCAACAGAGGTTTTTCTGGATTGATCTTTAACGGAACTGTTGGTTTAAATGTTTACTTAGGTAAAAACACAAAACATGCAGACTGGACTGTAATTTCAAATGAGGACAGTGATATTTCTGCTTTAGAAAGCAAAGTAGCAGATTTAGAATCACAAATCAAAAACAAGCCCGCACAAAAAGAGGTAGTTATCGAAAAACAAGTAGTTGCACCACAACCAAATGATAATGAATTAATCAGAAAAATGATTAATGACAAATATATCAGTGTTTATTTCGACTTCAATAAAACAACTCCAATTGAGAACTCAACTGCTGCAATTGATATTGTTTTAAATTACTTAAGAAAAAATCCTTCTGCTACTCTTGACCTTGTCGGTTATGCAGATCAAGTTGGAAAAGCTGAGTACAACGAGAAACTGTCTAATACTAGAGCAAAAAACGTAAAAACTATTTTTGAAAAAGCTGGAATTGATTCTTCTCGTTTAAATGTTGTTGCAAACGGTGCAGATACATCTATTCAAAAAGATTCTGATGAAGCTAGAAGATTGGCTAGAAGAGTTACTTTTATTGTAAAATAATTCCTTTTTAAGAAGACTTGATTCAAAAGTCCTTAAGATTTTTTCTTAAGGACTTTTTTTATGCTTCAAAATTTAAAACAGCAGAAATATCTCATAAAATTTGGAATAAAATTTGATAAAATTCATTTATGAAAAAACTGCTACTCCTTTCTCTATTATTTTCTAAAAGCGTTCTGTTCAGTCAAACAGTCTTAAATTCGTTACCATTATCTTTAAATAATCTGGAAAAAACTCAAATTCTAAATATTGAAGACAAAGAATCGAAAGACATTTATGCCTTTGTTTGGGACAATCAGAAAATAAATATTTTGAAATACAATAAGTCTTTGTTTCTAACCAATCAATTTACAGATTTAATAAAAAAAGAAGCAAATAGAAACCTATTGGGCGCTACTATTAGTGCGGGACAAAAACCAACATTATATTGGATTTCAGGAAATAATAAAAATATTCTCATTAACACTTACAATCTAGCTCAAAAAAAATCAGAATCCTTAAATTTTGATTTTCCGAGAAATCACGAGTACATTATAAATTTTTTTCAAGAGAATAATACTTTTTACATTCTTGCCAAAGAAAAAGAACTTGAACATCTGCTTCTTTACAAATTTGAGAATCAAAAGTGTGAAATTAAAATGCTTGATTTTTCTGCTTTTACTTTTAAAAACAAACAGAATGTAAATATTTCTTTCAATGCTTTCCTCAAATACTTTCCAATAAAAAAAATAGAATCGGGAGTACTTAATCCTCCTAATCTCACATCGCAAATAAGCAAATTCTATTTGGCTGATGGACGTCTCATTTTGACATTTGATGATCGTCTAGAACGAACACAAGTTTTTGAGGTTAACCTGAATACTGGCATTATGAAGGGAAGAACTTTTGATCGTTCTGTTTCTAAAAGCCCATTAAGAACAGTAAATTCATTTTATAATGATAAAAAGCTATTTCAAATTGCAGCAAATAAAGACGAATTGTTGTTTGAAGTAAAAGATTTTGATTCTAAAAACACAATTAAGAAGTATTCCTTTTCAAAAAATGATACTATTCCATTTAAAAACTCGCCTTTCTTTCTTCAGCTTAACAACAAGAAACCTCAGCAATTAAAAAACACTGCAAAATTTCTTAAAGATTTGGACGGACTTACTGCTAGTATTTCTGTAATTAAAAACAAAAAAAA
>NZ_DHEI01000143.1:2820-21941 GCF_002399805.1 Flavobacterium sp. UBA4854 | reverse complement strand
GATTCTCCCGAAGAGTTTGGAGTTCGCGAATATTATTCAATAAGTAAAATAGTTTATTTTGATGCAATGTTGAATGAAAATTTAGATTTCATAAGCGACAAACAATCAGAACCAATGGCAAGTGAGAATTTGTTTTACTATTTGAATTTCAATAAAAAAATAACATTGTACGATGCTCTTGAATTAAAGAACTATTATATTCTAAGCTATTACGATGATGCTTCAAAGCAATTTATTATGAGAAAATTTACCGATGGTTTTATGATGGAAAACAATAGAAATTCAATCATAAACAAATCGATATTTTCAAATCCTGCTACTTTTGAGAAAATCAGTTCCTATTAATTTCAACGAAAATCGATCTAGAAGTCTAATGTTTTCGAGCTTTCGCAAAAATGAAATGAATAATTTTTCTTAATTTTACAAAAAAGACACCTATTATGCTATCAAAAAATATTGAATCGGCTTTAAACAAGCAAATCAGAATAGAAGCAGAATCTTCGCAAACTTACTTGTCAATGGCTTGTTGGGCAGAAGTACAAGGATTGGAAGGAATTGCTCAATTTATGTACACACAATCAGACGAAGAGCGTGCACATATGCTTAAATTGGTAAAATATGTAAATGAACGTGGCGGGCATGCTCAAGTTACAGATTTAAAAGCGCCTAAAATAACATATTCTACTTTTAAAGAAATGTTTGAGGAACTATATAACCACGAACTTTTTGTTTCAAAATCTATCAACGAATTAGTGCACATTACTTTTGAAGAAAAAGATTATGCAACTCATAATTTCTTGCAATGGTACGTTTCTGAACAAATCGAAGAAGAAGCAACAGCTAAATCTATTTTAGACAAAATCAACTTGATTGGTGAGGACAAAGGAGGACTTTATTTGTTTGATCGTGATATTCAGCAATTAACAGTTACTAGTTCGATCGCTATCAATCCTAAATAAAAAAGTTAAAGTTTATTTAGAATATTTAAAAATAACTTTTTTGGTTTATATTTGTCTCTGTTTTTAAAATTCAGAGGAAAAAAGTGAGCAAGAAAGAAAAAGACAAGGACAAAAAAAAGGATAAGAAGAAAAAGAAAAACGCTGTTATCCTTGACAAAATTAAGAAGATCGAAAATTGCAAATCTTCTTGCTGCGAGAAGTATAAGAAAAGTGAAAAGAAACGCTGCTCACGCTGTCCTATGTTTGATTTATTCAAAAAAACTGCTTAACACGATATAGAAAAACCCGTCAGATTTCTCTGGTGGGTTTTTTAGTTTTAAATTGCAGTCACTTTCGACTTTTAAATTCTATTATGGAAAACGCTATCACAATTCCCAAATCTAGTCTCGATTTTTTGGTTGAGCTAAAACAAAATAACAACAAACCCTGGTTTGAAGAACATAAACCGCAATATTTAATAGAACTTAATCATATTGAAAATTTTGCAGGCGCTTTACTAAAAGAGCTTTCCAAAACTGATGTTTTAGAAAATACTTCTGGCAAAAAAAGCGTTTACAGAATCTATCGAGACATTCGTTTTTCTAAAGATAAAACCCCTTTTAAACATTATTGGGGCGGAAGTTACACGCGTGCCACTGCAGCAAGACGCGGCGGTTATTATTTTCATTTGGAAAAAGGAAATAGCTTTTTTGCAGGTGGCTTTTGGGGTCCAAATGCGGCAGATCTAAAACGAATAAGAACCGAATTTGCTCACGACCCAGAAACTTTTCAAAAGATCTTAAATTCTAAATCTTTCGTTAGTAATTTTGGAACTTTACAAGGAGAACAGCTCAAAACGAAACCAAAAGGTTTTGATGTAGATCACCCTGCTATAGATTTACTCCGCTACAAACAATTTTTGGTTATAAAGCGTTTTACTGACAAAGAAGTATTGAGTCCGCAATTTTTAGAATTAGCTTTAGATGCTTTCAAAAACATGAGACCATTTTTTGATTATATGAGCGAAGTACTTACAACTGATGCTAATGGAGTTTCCATTTTATAAAAACCATTTTCGATAAAATATTAAACCCGATAGGTTTTAGAAACTTGTCGGGTTTAACTATTTCGCAAAAAGGATTATTTACTCAACAGTAAAATTTCATTTATAACAACCTCCGTTATATAACGTTTTTCGCCGTTTTTATCATCGTAGCTTCTGTGCGTTAGTTTTCCTTCAACAGCGATTTCTTTTCCCTTTACAACATATTTTTCAATTATCTCAGCAGTTTTTCCCCAAGCAGTTATGCGATGCCATTCGGTTTGCTCTACTTTTTCGCCTTTATCATTTCTATAAATCTCATTTGTTGCTATTGTAAGATGCGCAAGTTTTCTACCGCTTTCTAATGTTTTAATTTCTGGATCATTACCAACATTCCCGATTAATTGTACTTTGTTTCTAATTGCACTCATGGCGTATACTTTTTTATTGTTATTATTAAATTGAATCGTTTATCGAATTCAACACTGCAAAGATGCCAAACCTCAACATTGGCAGTCGGTTGTTAACTATTTACTATCGACTGTAACTATTTGTAAGCGTTTGTAAATGGAATTTGTTTTTTGTATATTTGAGATAAATCTTACGATATGCAAGCAAAAATTAAAAAAGTAGAGTTAAGAAATCTTGAAATAGAAGACTATAAACAATTAAAGAAATCAATGATTGAATCGTATCCAGAAATGGCAGATTCTTATTGGAGATCTGAGGATATAGAAAGACTTCTTTCAATTTTTCCAGAAGGACAGCTGGTGATTTTGGTTGACGGAAAAGTTGTTGGCTCTGCCCTATCTCTTATTGTTGACGAAAAATTAGTAGAAAAAAGACATAATTATCAGCAAATTAGTGGCGATTATACCTTTTCGACCCACAATCCAAATGCTGAAATTTTATACGGCATAGATGTTTTTATTCACCCCAATTATAGAGGCTTGCGTTTAGGGCGCCGTTTGTATGATGCAAGAAAGGAGCTTTGCGAACAATTGAACCTCAAGGCGATTGTATTTGCAGGGAGAATTCCGAACTATAGAGAACATGCCAAAAAGATGTCTCCAAAAACGTATATCGAAAAAGTGCGTACCAAAGAATTGTACGATCCGGTTCTTTCTTTTCAGTTAAGCAACGATTTTCATGTTTTGAGAATCATCAAAAATTATCTGGAAGGTGACGAAGAATCGAAAGAATTTGCGGTTCTATTGGAATGGAATAATATTTACTATGATGATAGTCCGAAACTGATTAATTTAAAGAAAAACATTATTCGTCTAGGACTAATTCAGTGGCAGATGCGTCCGCTTAATAATGTTGAAGCACTTTTTGAACAAGCAGAATTTTTTATTGATGCCGTTTCGGGTTATGGTTCTGATTTTGCTTTGTTTCCAGAATTGTTTATTGCGCCATTAATGGCCGATTACAATCATTTGTCTGAGGCAGAAGCCATTCGTGAACTTGCCCGCCACTCTGATCCTATTAGAAAGCGTTTTCAGGAATTTGCCATTTCATACAATATCAACATTATTACAGGAAGTATGCCTTATTTAGAAGGCGGAAATCTTTACAATGTTGGTTTCTTATGCAAAAGAGACGGAACTTCGGAAATGTATACCAAAATTCATATTACACCAAATGAGGTTATTCATTGGGGAATGAAAGGCGGATCTCAATTTAAAACCTTTGATACCGATTGTGGTAAAATCGGAATTTTAATCTGCTATGATGTCGAGTTTCCTGAACTTTCGAGACTTTTAGCCGATGAAGGAATGGATATTTTGTTTGTGCCATTTTTAACCGATACTCAAAACGGTTATACTCGTGTAAAACATTGTTCGCAAGCGCGTGCTATCGAAAATGAGTGTTATGTAGCCATAGCAGGTTGCGTTGGAAATCTTCCGAAAGTAAATAATATGGATATACAATATGCGCAGTCTTCTGTATTTACGCCATCAGATTTTGCTTTTCCAAGTAACGGAATCAAAGCTGAAGCGACTCCAAACACAGAAATGACTTTAATTGTCGATGTTGATTTGAATTTATTAAAAGAGCTTCACGAACATGGAAGCGTAAAAACATTAAAAGACCGTAGATCTGACCTTTACGAAATTAAAAAATTGAATTAATAAAGACCTTTTTAAATTAATAATCAATGAGTGTCATTCGAAAAAATCCGCTATTTGAAATCTATATTAAAAATGATCACCTAGTAATTAACAATAACGATTTCAGAAAGGATAATGTGATATTTGAAATTGACAGCATTTTAAGCTTAGAATTAATAAGACATTTATCTTTCATTAATAAAATCATTGAAATAACATTTGGACTAAATGTCCCTACAAGATCTTGCGAATTAAGGATCAATTTGGAAAATGGTTTTAAGGATATTGTTTTAACCGACTGTGACATTAAAAAAGTGGAGGTTTTAATCTACGAAATTAATCGGGTAATTATTAAAAGTGTAAATGAAAAACCTAGTTTATCAACAAAATAAAAATGTTAAATGAAAACATGCCTCGAATGCTCAGCCAAAATTTTCGGTCGCGAAGACAAGAAATTCTGTTCCGATAGTTGTAGAAATGCGTACAATAACAAAATAAATAAAGATAGTACAAATTTCATGCGAAATATAAACAACAAGTTACGCAAAAATTACCGTATTTTGGCAGAGTTAAATGTAGACGGAAAATCGAAAGCTTCTCGAGACAAATTATTAACAAAAGGCTTTGATTTTGAGTTCTTTACAAACATTTTACAAACCAAGACAGGAAATACATATTATTTCTTGTACGATCAAGGCTATCGTTCCTTGGACAATGATTATTTTATGCTTGTTAAAAAAGAAATATAGTTAGTATTATTCACCATGAGAAAAAACCCCACCTCAATTCTCGCCATAGTCTGCGTTTTAGCTTTACTCGGTATTATATATGCCACGATGATGCCGCAAGGAATTTCGAAAGATGACGAAGCGCTGGCCGAATTTTCGACCGAAAGAGCCTTAAATCAGGTTGAAATTATTGCGCAGAAACCGCACTATGTCGGATCTACCAATCACGAACTAGTTGCTAATTATCTTAAGCTTGAATTAAACAGAATAGGTTTAGAAACAAGTGTTCAGGAAGGTTTTACTCTAAATGATAAAGGTCTTTTGGTAAAGTCAAAAAATATTTTGGCTCGAATTAAAGGAACAAACAATACAAAAGCACTTTTACTTCTTTCTCATTATGACAGTGCGCCTCACTCTTTTTCAAAAGGAGCAAGCGATGATGCTTCTGGCGTTGCAACAATCTTAGAAGGTGTACGTGCCTTTTTATATTCAAAACATCCTCAAAAGAACGATATTATCATCTTATTTTCTGATGCAGAAGAATTAGGGTTAAACGGAGCAGCTTTATTCGTAAACAAGCATCCTTGGGCAAAAGATGTTGGTTTGGTTTTAAATTTTGAAGCAAGAGGAAGTTCTGGACCAAGCTACATGCTGATGGAAACCAATAAAGGAAACCAAGCGTTAGTTAAAGAATTTACTAAAGCAAAACCTTCTTACCCAGTCTCAAATTCTTTGATGTATAGTATTTACAAAATGCTTCCTAACGACACTGATCTAACTGTCTTTAGAGAACAAGGAAACATTCAAGGTTTTAATTTTGCTTTTATCGATGGTCATTTCAACTATCACACACAACAAGATGATGTTCAGCATCTAAACAAAACTACATTAGCGCATCAAGGCACTTACATCATGCCTTTGCTGAAATACTTCACCAATATTGATTTAAACCAAACGGAGTCTACAGAAGATAATGTTTATTTCAATGTTCCTTTTACATTCATTAGTTATCCGTTTGCTTGGGTAATGCCAATGACGCTTATTGCTCTAGGTTTATTGATTGTTTTCATTTTTGTTGGAAAAGCAAAAAGAATCATCACTTTCACAGAAATTTTCAAAGGTTTTGTTCCGCTTTTAGGATCTATCATAATTGCAGGATTAGTAACCTTTTTAGGATGGAAACTTCTTCTTGAAATTTATCCGCAATACTCTGATCTTCTAAACGGATTTACCTATAACGGGCATGCCTATATTGGTGCTTTTGTTACTTTGAGCATTGCTATTTGTTTTGCTTTCTATCATCATTTCTCTGAAGCTAAAATTACCATGAACCATTTTGTGGCGCCTTTATTGCTTTGGATTATCATTAATGCATTTTTAGCCAACAGCTTAACTGGTGCAGGCTTTTTAATTATTCCTGTATATTTCGGAATTTTATTATTCGGAATCTTTGTCTTTACACAACATTATAGTTTAGGATTGAATTTAATATTCTCTATTCCTGCCCTAGCAATTATTGCGCCTTTTATTGTAATGTTTCCAGTTGGTTTAGGACTTAAAATATTATATGGAAGTGCTGTTTTAACCGTTTTGCTATTCGGATTATTGCTTCCAATATTTGGAGCTTTTGCTAAAAAAGGAGCTTGGATTGTTGTTTTCTTCCTTACTTCTATCGCATTCTTCGTTTACGCAGGATACAATTCTGGTTACGAATACGGAAAAGCCAAATCAAACAGCTTGTTATATGTTTACAATGCCGACAACAATTCTGCTGTTTGGACCACTTATGATACTAATCTAGACGAATGGACTAAATCGTATTTAGGCGAAAAAAATCAAAAAGCAGTTGGGTTAAATACGCTTCCGCTGGCAAGCAAATACAATACAACGTTTACTTATAGCGCAATTGCTCCAGTTGTTGAAGTGCCAAAACCGACAATTCAATTTTTAAGAGACAGCGTAATTGGAAATAATAGATATCTGAAAATCAAAATTACTCCCAACAGAAAAGTAAACCGCTACGACATTTATGCTAATCCAAAAATGACATTTTTTAACTTTAAAGCAAACGGAGTGACAACTTCTGGCGAAAAAGGAAACCGTCTGCAAAGAGAAGACAGTAAAATTTTATGTTATTATGTTGTAGGCAACGAACCGCTTGAAATGGAATTCTATATCAACAAATCATCTATTTTTGATATGGATTTAATCGAGAGTTCGTTCGATTTAATGAGCAATCCGCTATTAAATGTTAAACCAAGAAATGATTGGATGATGCCAACGCCATTCGTTTTAAATGACGCAGTATTAATACAACAAAAAATCAAAAGATATACACCACCAGTAAAACCAATTGTGCCTGTTGTGCCTGTAGATAGTTTGGCTGTAAGTAAAGATAGTTTGAAACCTGTAGTTGTTAAACCAGAATAAGGAAATTGGACTAACCCAAAATCATTTAAAATGAAAAAAAACTTCGTTTTGTTCTTGACTTTCAACAGCTTTCTAGCACTTAATGCACAAACCGTCGAAGAAAAAATAGCAGCAAAAGCATGTGAGTGTTTAGAAAAAAGTTCAAAAATTACTGAAGATGTTTTTAGGGACTGTCTAACCAAACCAATGGGCGAACTGATTCTGACAGATAAAGATCCAAAAGTTAGAGAATCTATCAATACAGTTGAAGGCATTCAAGGCATGATTCTGAGAGTTCAAGGTATCATTTCAAAAAAATGTCCAAACTTAGTTCCAGAAGCAATAGAAAACAAAGACAATATTTTCTATAGTGAATCAAAAGACAAAAACGCACAGAACTCTTATATAATTGCAAAAGATTTTATGCGTCAGAACAACTATAAAATGGCTGTTGAGAGTTTTCAGCTGGCTTTAAAATCAGATCCAAACTTTGTTCTTGCACTTGATGATATTGCTGTTTCTTATAGACAGTTAAACGATTATGATAATGCCATTAAATATTACAAAAAATCACTAGAGATTTATCCCGAAGGAAATTTTGCTTTAATGAACATTGGAGTTGTTTATACTTTAAAATCTGATTTTAAAACCGCGATCGGTTATTACGAAAAACTAATTCAATATCATCCAGACAACGCCGAAGGTTATTTTGGTGCCGGAAAAAACTATTTCATGCTCAAAGACGATGAAAAAGCATTAGATAATATTTTTATTGCACATATCATTTATACCAACGAAAATTCTGAATATGCGAAAGATTCTGAACAACTCCTTGGTGCTATTTATCAGAAAATGAAATCGGAAAACAAAGAAGATTTATTCAAAAAAATCGCTGAGAAAAACAACGTTAAAATAGAATAAACATGGCTACAAATATTTCTACAATCGTTTTGAATGCATCAGTTGAAAAAGTATGGAATGCATTAACACAACCAGAATTAGTCAAACAATGGCAATACGGAAGCGATTTGCTTACGACTTGGAAAACTGGAAGCGAAATCAGATTTAGAAATGAATGGGATGGCCAAGTTTTTGAACAATGGGGAACAGTTTTAGAAGTTGTTCCAAATCAGAAAATCAAATACTCTCTGTTTTTTCCAAGACCTGGTTTAGAAGATAAAGCGGAGAATTATTTTATAATGAATTATGTTTTATCTGAAGAAAATCAGAAAACAAAACTTGAAATAATTCAAGAAGATAATCGTCCAGGCGCAGTTCAAGAAGAACCGCAAGGCGAAGAGAATCCGATTTTACAAGGCTTAAAAGCTTTAATTGAATCGTAAAATTAGGTTCAAAGGAGCAAAGGTTCAGAGATACAAAGATAAAAAGCACTATTTTCATAGTGCTTTTGCTTTTTATATATGATGAGAAACCTTTGAATCTATGTTTCTTTGAACCTTTGCTCCAAAAAAATTAGCAAGCGCATTCTATTTTCAAACCTTGTTTTTCGCCTTTTGTTCCTTCGGTTGCATATCCGTCGATTTTCCACCATTCCAGTCCGCCAATTAGCTCTTTTACTTTAAAGCCTAATTTCGTCATATTCAAAGCTCCTTTTGTAGACGCGTTACAGCCAATTCCGGTGCAATACGTTACATACAAAACATCTTTATCTAAATCCTGTGTCGTTTCTAGATTCATTTCGCGATGCGGAATATTAATTGCATTCGGAATATGTTCTTCATCATAACCAAAAGCTCTTCTGGCATCGATTACAATTATTTTTTCGCCGTTATTTAAAGCTTCAAATAAATCTGACGGATCCATTTCAAAAGCTAACTTGTTTTCATAATGTTTAATTTGTGCTTCCATGTTGTTTAGGTTTTAATGTTTTACTTTTCCAAAAGTAGATGAACATCAAACACCATAAAAACGAAAAGAATTCATCAAGAGCATTACTTTTTTTCATACAAAAGCCAGTCTAAAATTTTGTTACTTTGCGTATTAATTCTTCAAAAATGGAAATACGCCACTTAAAATTGATCAAAGCAATTGTCGAAGAAGGAAGTATCACAAAAGCGATCGATAAACTTCATTTGACACAATCGGCTTTGAGCCATCAGCTTAAAGAAGCCGAATATCAATTGGGAACCGCCATATTTTTAAGAACAAACAAAAAATTAGTGCTTACAAAAGCTGGCGAAAAAATCTACAAAATTGCCAACGAAATACTGAATAAACTTGCCGAAACCGAAACTCAAATCAAACAAATGGTCTTTGGTGAACATGGCGAAATCAGAATCAGTACTGAATGTTTCTCAAGTTATCATTGGCTTCCTTCCGTTTTAAAGCAATTTCATCTTTTATATCCGAATGTAGAATTGAAAATCGTAGCCGAGGCAACTCATATTCCGTTGCAAAAATTACTAGAAAACACCATTGACATTGCCATTGTAAGCGATCAGATAAAAGATAGCAACATCAAATATCAAGAGCTTTTTCAGGATGAAATGGTTATGGTAGTTTCAGAAAACCATGCTTGGTCTGATAAAAAATATGTAGTTGCAGAAGACTTCATCAACGAACATTTGATTATTCATTCTCTTCCGTTAGAAACCGTTACTATTCATCAGTTTCTTTTGGCTCCAGCCAAAGTAAGTCCGAAGAAAATAACGCCAATGCCATTAACCGAAGCTTCACTCGAAATGGTTAAAGCCGATATGGGCGTGATGTCGATGGCAAAATGGGCATTTACACCCTATTTAAAAACCACTTCTTTACGAGCAGTGAAAGTTGGAAAAAATGGATTGAAAAGAAAACACTTTATTGCCACACGTGCTAAAGAAAGCTATCCCGATTATTTTCATCATTTCATCAGCTTTTTACAAAATGAAATTAACTTACAATGGAATATTCAATAAGAAAATGTGAAATCACAGATTTACCCAAACTACTTGTTTTAATTGAAAAACACGCAGAATTTGAAAAAGCTGAGTTTTCTCCTGAAGGAAAAGAAGATGGTTTAAAAAATGCTTTATTTGGCCAAAATCCAAAGTTATTTTGCTTGGTTGTGGCTACAAACGAAACGATTATTGGTTACACTTCTTATACGTTTGATTTTTCGACCTGGAACGCACAAAACTTTCTCTACATGGATTGTTTATTCTTGGAAGAAGAAACTAGAGGTTTTGGAATTGGCGAGATCTTAATTGAGAGATTAAAAGAAATCGGGAAACAAAACAATTGCGTTAACATTCAATGGCAAACGCCGGAATTCAATACAAGAGCGATTAAATTTTATAACAGAATGGGCGCAAAAGGAAAAGACAAAGTCCGATTTACTTTAACTTTGTAACCAAATAATATCTCTGTGACTTTTAATCACGCAAATAAAGAAAATTAAACTTTGCGACTTTGCGAGATTATTAATTGCTGTAACCTTAAAAAAAATGAAACAAATTAGCATCTTAGGCTGTGGCTGGCTGGGACTTCCTTTAGCAAAAACATTAATTACGAAAGGCAATTCGATAAACGGATCTACAACTTCAGAGAACAAACTTTCGATTCTAAAAGATGCGGGAATAAATCCGTTTTTGGTTGAAATTGAAGAAAAAGAAGTTTCTCAAAACATTGATTCTTTTTTAGCAGAAAGCGAAATCTTAATTATAGATATTCCGCCAAAATTAAGAGCAGTCGATCCTAATTCTGAAAAGAAAGCTTTTGTAGATAAAATCAAAAATTTAATTCCGTTTATAGAAAAATCAACGGTTGAGAAAGTGCTTTTTGTAAGTTCAACTTCTGTTTATAGTGATGATAATGGTTTTATAGCAGAAGAAACCATTCCGAATCCAGAAACGGAAAGTGGTAAACAATTGCTTTTAGTCGAAAATCTTCTTCAGCAAAATCAAAACTTCGAAACCACAATTCTTCGTTTTGGAGGTTTAATTGGCGAAGATCGTCATCCTGTTACGTTTTTAGCAGGAAAAGAAAACCTAGAAAATCCAGATGCTCCTGTAAACTTAATTCATCAAAAAGATTGCATTGGTATTATTGAAGAAATCCTAAATCAATCTAAATGGAATGAGGTTTTTAATGCCGTTGCGCCCTTTCATCTGTCAAGAAAGGATTATTACACTCAAAAAGCTACCAAAATGAATTTGCCTTTACCAAATTTTAGTTCAGAAAAATCGAATATTAAAAAGGTAATTTCAAGTGAAAAAATTGAAACCGTTTTAGATTATAAATTCAGATTGAGAGATTATTAAATCTTACTGTCAGGCTGAGCGAAGTCGAAGCCCATTTCGTTTTCATAAGCCTTCAACTTCGCTCAGGGTGACAATCGTCTAAACTGTCGTGCAAAAACTTAAATTACTTACATAGTTTTAAAAAACTTTGCGAACTTTGCTTCTTTGCGGTTAAAATTCAAAAAATCATGGAAACAGTTTTCATCAATTCGCCTTTAGGAATCACCAAAATCATTGGAGATGAAAACGGCATTTCGGTAATTTCTGTTTCTGATATTGGTACGAATGAGGTTTCAGAAACTATTCCAGAAGTTTTACAAAATGCAGTTTTGCAATTAAATGAATATTTTGAAGGAAAAAGAACCGATTTTGATTTAAAACTGAATCCGAAAGGAACCGAATTTCAGCAGAAAGTGTGGAAAGCCTTATTGGAAATCCCCTACGGTAAAACGGTAAGTTACATGGATCAGACCAAAAAACTTGGAGATGTTAAAGCAATTCGCGCTGTAGCCTCGGCAAATGGTAAAAATCCGCTTTGGATTGTAGTTCCTTGTCATCGCGTGATTGGCACAAACGGATCCTTGACTGGATATGCTGGAGGATTATCTCGTAAAAAATGGCTTTTGGAACATGAAAGCCCATCTCCACAACAAAGTTTATTTTAGTTTTACTGTACAAAAAGAAGGATAATTCATTCATTTTTAATTTACGATAAATTAAAAATCTAAATTTGTGTACATTTATTACAGAATAAAAAATTAGTTCAATTCGTGAATTCGTGGCAAAAAAAATATGATTGAAAAAATAAACCTAAATAACATTCTATTTCTCGATATAGAAACCGTTCCCGAAGAAGAAAATTTCAATTCCCTTGACGCTGAAATGCAATCACTTTGGGATTTAAAAACACAATATCAACGAAAAGACGAGTTTTCTCCTGAAGAATTTTACGAACGTGCTGGAATTTGGGCTGAATTCGGAAAGATAATTTGCATTTCGGTTGGTTTTTTTACGATCAAAGGAGATGTTAGAAATTTTAGAGTTACCTCATTTTTTGGCGATGAGAAAAAAATTCTAAAAGACTTTTCGAATCTGGTTAACAATCATTTTAATCAGCCACAACATTTGATGTGCGGGCATAATTCAAAAGAATTTGATATTCCGTTTATTGCAAGAAGGATGATTATCAATCAAATGGCAATTCCAGATAAACTGAATTTATTTGGTAAAAAGCCTTGGGAAGTTCCACATTTGGATACTTTAGAATTATGGAAGTTTGGCGATTATAAGCATTTTACATCTTTAAAATTGCTTACCAAGATTCTTGGAGTTCCTTCTCCAAAAGGTGATATTGATGGAAGTCAGGTTGCACATGTCTATTATGTTGAAAAAGATATTGACCGAATCATTACCTATTGCGAAAAAGACACCATTGCAGTTGCTCAGGTTTTCTTACGCTTGCGCCGAGAAGATTTATTGATTGATGAAGAGATTATTCATGTATAGCTTTTAAGCTACTAAGATGCTAAGATTTTTAACCATCGTGTTAAAATAAACTTCAACGACTTAAATGGTCTAAAAATGACACACGAGGAAATTTCGCATTACCGTTTGGTTTCACAAAAGCTTTATAAAACAAGTTCTTGTTTGCCACAAGAAATTGTAAAACATCTTGGTGCTATGCAGGCTCAGGATTATGCAATGGCAAAATGGGCCATTGGTTCTCGTTGTGATGCTGGCGAAAAAGAGATTGAAGAAGCTATAAATTCGGGCAAAATTATCCGAACTCATATTCTGCGTCCGACTTGGCATTTTGTTTCTCCTGATGATATTTATTGGATGCTGGATCTTTCGGCTCCGCAAGTAAAACGTTTCACTTCTTCTGCAGCTAAAAAATATGGTTTTGATGAGAAAAAGCTAAACCAAGCTAATACTTCTATCGAAAAACTATTGGCAGGAAACAATCATTTGACTCGAGATGAAATCATGCAGGAACTTGGCATCAAGAAAACTTCAAGCGCCGATTTCTTGAGTGCTGCCATTATGATGAATGCCGAATTGGATGGTTTAGTCTGCAATGGAGAAATGAAAGGCAAACAAATTACGTATGCTTTGCTCGAAGAAAGAGTCTCTAAACCAAACTCCAAACTAAATAAAGAAGAAGCTTTAGCCAAACTTGCTTTACGTTATTTTGAAAGTCATGGTCCTGCAACAGCACTTGATTTTTCCTGGTGGTCGGGTTTTGCTCCCACAATTTGCCAAAAAACAATTAACGCAATAGAGTTGCAATTAAACAGAATCACTATTGATAATCAGCAATATTGGCTTAAAAAAGACATTAACAATACAGATAACTTTCGCGAAAGCGTACATTTTCTTCCCGCTTTTGATGAGATCCTAATTTCGTATAAAACGAGAGAAGCTTCTTTTCAAACAGATCATCAATCGAAAGTTTTTACTAATAATGGCATCTTTAAACCCATAATTTTAGAAAATGGAAAAGTGATTGGCATTTGGAAAAGGACAATCAAAAAAGATCATGCTAAAATAGAAACGGAGCTTTTCAAAGAAATCGAAAGCAACAAAAAACACATCTTATTTGAAGGAATTAAATCTTTTGAAACCTATTTGGGAACCAAAATTGTTATTGAATAATCTGAATTTTTATAAAAATTTTGTTGCTCACTACTCTTACTTCGGGTTTCACTCCTAAAATCTTTATGCGTATTATTGCTAAATAATTACATTTACAAAAAATTACAATTATGGTATTAAGCAGATTTTGGTTAGCGATTTTTATTTCTTCGATTGTTTTTATTGTAGTCAGTTTGTTTACTGCCAATACGTATACCATTGATTCTATTTTAAATGGAAAAAAAGACGATCCTATTTTAGTTTCTGAAAAATACCTTGAAGAACTTCCTGCTTTCTTAAAAGACAGTATCAAGAAAGCGCCAGATCAGACCATGGTTATCAATCGTGATACGCTAAATGCCGATACAACGTATGTTTACAAAAACAAAACCGTAAAAATTTATAGCGGACTTCAAAAATCTGATGGTTTATTGCCAACTTGTAAAAGCACTTTGGTTGATTTAATTCTGCCGCTTATCGCTTATTTAGCTTTTTTCTGTGGTTTGATGGAACTTTTAATCGTTTCTGGAGCTTCTGGAAAATTAGCAAAAGCACTGAGTCCGGTTTTTGTTAAGGTATTTCCGAGCATTCCACAAAATCACCCTTCGATATCTTATATGACTTTAAATTTTGCTGCCAATTTCTTGGGATTAGATTCGGCTGCAACTCCATTTGGGTTGAAAGCTATGGAAAGTTTACAGGAAATAAATCCCGAAAAGGACAAAGCGAGTGATGCGCAAATCATGTTTATGTGTCTTCACGCTTCTGGATTGACTTTAATTGCAACTTCTATTATTGGTTATCGAGCTGCCGCAAACGCAAGTAATCCTGCCGATGTAATGTTGCCTTGTATCATAACTTCGTTTATCGGAACCATTGCTGCTTTCTTGATTGTTGGAATTAAACAGAAAATCAATTTCAAAAGTGCCTCGCTTCTTATTGGTTTAATGGTTTTAATTGCCGCAATTGTGGGGTTACTGATGTATGTAAATCATTTGGATTTGATTGGAAAAAACTATTTTACCTCTAACCTTTCTGGATTAATCTTAATTGCGATCATAGCATTTACTTTGATTTTTTCATTCCGACATGAAAAGAAATTCAAAGAAGCTGAAACGACTGTTTTCGATACTTTTGTTGTTGGAGCCAATAACGGAGTCAAAACAGGAGTTACGATTTTTCCTTATGTTTTAGGAATGCTGGTTGCGATTTCGCTATTTAGAAACAGCGGTTTATTTGAAATTATCAGTGACGGAATTGCTTTTGTCTTCTCGAATATGGGAGTAAATAAAGAAATTACCAATGCACTTCCTGTTGCCATCCTGCGTCCATTTAGTTCTGCTGGTTCAAGAGGTTTCTTAATTGACTCTATGAATACTTTTGGAGCCGATTCTCTAACGGCAAGATTAAGCAGTATTTTTCAATGTAGCGCCGAAAGTACTTTCTACGTAATTGCGGTTTATTTTGGATCTGTAAATATCAAAAACACCCGTTACGCTTTAGGCACGATGCTTTTGGTAGATTTGATTTGTGTGATTACAGCAATTTTTGTAGCTACTTGGTTTTTTTAGTAGAAATTAAATGTTACGGCCAGATTAAAATTTGGGATTAAAATATGAATCGAGCCAACGGCTCTTCAAATTAAATGTGGATTTTTCATTGTTAACCGGATTAAAATCCGGCCCTACAAAATATTTCGAGCCAATGGCTCTTTTACGATCAAATAAACATTTGACAAAGTTCCGTAGGAACGTTTAAATATTGTAGCCACGGATTTTAATCCGTGGAAAGCAATATAATTAATAATTCCAAAAGTTCCAGCGGAACGACACATTTAAAAAAAGAAAGCTAAATACTACAAAAATTAAAAAGATATAATTTATTTTGCCAAAAAAAAGTATGGCAAATACCTATCATCAAATTTACATTCAAGTAGTTTTTGCAGTCAAATATAGAAATGCCGTAATTGAGGAAAGCTGGAAATCAAAATTGCTTGGCGTGATTGGAAATTTAATTAATGAAAATGGAGGCAAAACAATTATTGTAAATGGTGTCGAAGATCATCTACATTGTTTATTAGCCATTAAGCCAAGTATTTCAATATCTGAACTCATGAAAAATGTTAAGGCAAAATCTTCAAAGTATATCAACGACAATCAATTAACCAAATCCAAATTTTCATGGCAAGTCGGATATGGCGTTTTCTCATATAGTCAATCTCAAATTAATTCTGTTTACAAATACATTGAAAATCAAAAGGAACATCATAAAAAGCAAAATTTTAATGATGAATTTCTGAATTTTCTAAATAAATTTAATGTCGATTACGATGAAAAATTTATATTTGAAAATCTAATATAAACCTTATGAAAATAGCCCCCTTTTTCTTCGTATTGCTCTTAATCGGATGCCAAAAAACAAAACCTACAGATGCTGCACCGCCAACAGCAGAAATTATTGAACCACAGGAGACATTAGAAGTTTCAGCTAATGAAAAGATTATTAAAACCGATACTGTAGCGATTTATACTGGAGAAACAGAATCTTCGACAGATTTTATCTTAGCGCATTTGGTAGATCAGCAAGCAGATAAAGACAGCATTGTTACTGTAAAATACCGATTAGACTTTTATCAGAATAAAACCAAAACCGCATCTTCTAAAGTTGCAATTAAAAGTTTCCAAAAAGGTTCTGAATGGACAGCTTCTTACGGATTAACATCTGAGACTGCTAAAAATTCTCCTTTTATACAAATCAATTTTGGATATCCTGCTTGTGGTTATTCACACGAAAACTATCTCTATTATTTAAAAAACAGCGGACTACAATTAGTACACCAATGGAGCTCAATGTCTGACAGCGGCTGGGGAAACTGGGTTGAAATCGTAAATCCTTCTATCAAATCTGATCCAAAATCTTTTTATTGCAAAACTGTTGCGTTTTTACCTGCAGACGAAGATGAGAACATGGATATGGGAATTCTTCAACACTCAGACTCAATCTCTTTTGAATTAAAAGACAATAAATGGAAAAAGATGTTGCTTTCTGCAAAAGACAAACCGTATTTTGAAAAAAAGATGACGTTTGATCAATTTAACGCTGCAGAATAAAAAAACAGTTGCAGAAGAGCCCTAATTCAAATTCTTTCTTAGGTAAATAATTTCTAAATTTGTAAAAAAACAAAACAATGATCGATTTTATATACCAAGATCCTTATCCGATCTTAAAGGATGATACGCAGTACCGCAAAATCACTTCTGATTTTGTGAAAGTAGAAAAATTTGGAGAACGCGAAGTTTTAACAGTTGATCCAAAAGGTTTAGAGTTATTGGCTGAAGAAGCTTTGACTGATGTTTCGTTTATGTTGAGAACGACACATTTACAAAAATTAAGAAAAATTCTTGACGACCCAGAAGCAACAGATAATGATCGCTTCGTAGCATACAATTTACTTCAAAACGCTTCTGTAGCTGCTGAGGGTCAGTTGCCAAGTTGCCAAGATACAGGAACTGCAATTGTAATGGCTAAAAAAGGCGAAAGCATTTTTACTGGTGTTGATGATGCAGAATGGTTAAGCCGTGGTATTTTCAACACGTACCAAAAAAGAAACTTACGTTATTCGCAGATTGTTCCGATTTCGATGTTTGAAGAGAAAAATTCAGGATCAAATCTTCCTGCGCAAATTGATATTTATGCTAAAAAAGGAGCTTCATACGACTTTTTGTTCATGGCAAAAGGTGGAGGATCTGCAAACAAAACATACTTATATCAGCAAACAAAATCGTTGCTGAATGAAAAATCTCTAGATGAATTCATTCGCACAAAAATCAAAGATTTAGGAACTTCTGCTTGTCCTCCATACCACTTGGCTTTGGTAATTGGCGGAACTTCTGCAGAAGCGAACTTAAGCGCTGTTAAAAAAGCATCTGCTGGATATTATGATCATCTTCCAACTTCAGGAAACATGGCAGGTCAGGCTTTCCGTGATTTTGAATGGGAAGAAAGAGTTCAGAAAATTTGCCAGGAAAGTGCCATAGGAGCGCAGTTTGGAGGAAAATATTTCACACACGACGTTCGTGTAATTCGTTTGCCACGTCACGCGGCTTCTTGTCCAGTCGGGTTAGGAGTTTCTTGCTCTGCAGACAGAAATATCAAAGGAAAAATCACTAAAGATGGAATCTTTGTTGAACAGTTAGAAGTAAATCCGAAACAATTTTTACCAGAAACGGCTCCGCATTTAGAAGCGCCTGTAGAAATTGATTTAGATCAGCCAATGGCAGATATTTTAGCTAAATTATCTCAATATCCAGTTAAAACTCGTTTAAAATTAAACGGAACTGTAATTGTGGCTCGTGATATTGCTCACGCAAAAATCAAAGAATTGTTAGACGCTGGAAAACCAATGCCTGATTATTTCAAAAACCACCCTGTTTACTATGCTGGGCCTGCAAAAACTCCAGACGGAATGGCTTCAGGAAGTTTCGGACCAACAACTGCTGGACGTATGGACGTTTATGTGGATGAATTCCAGAAAAATGGCGGAAGTATGATTATGCTGGCAAA
This sequence comes from Flavobacterium sp. UBA4854, assembly GCF_002399805.1. Taxonomy (NCBI): domain Bacteria; kingdom Pseudomonadati; phylum Bacteroidota; class Flavobacteriia; order Flavobacteriales; family Flavobacteriaceae; genus Flavobacterium; species Flavobacterium sp. UBA4854. The sequence continues at coordinate 3,272 of NZ_DHEI01000143.1, read as the reverse complement.
AGGAAACCGTACCAAACAAGTTACTGACGCCTGCAACAAATATGGCGGATTCTACTTAGGTTCTATTGGAGGTCCCGCAGCTATTTTGGCTCAAGACAATATTCTTAAAGTAGAAGTGGTTGATTTTGAAGAATTAGGAATGGAAGCTGTTCGTAAAATCACTGTTAAAGATTTCCCTGCCTTTATTATTACCGATGATAAAGGGAATGATTTCTTTGCTAATTTATAAAGTTGTTTTGCCACAAAGGCACTAAGACACAACGTTTTTTTTTATAAAATACAAAACCGCCTTTTTGGGCGGTTTTATATTTTTTATTAAATTCATCTTTGCGCCTTAGTGCCTTTGTGGCAAACTAAGCGCTTAAATCCTGTTTTTCAAAAGCTATAAAATGAGATATTTCGCCTTTTAGGTTATAAACTGGCGAAGCCTCGATTTTACATTTATACGTTTG
>NZ_DHEI01000143.1:2397-2606 GCF_002399805.1 Flavobacterium sp. UBA4854 | reverse complement strand
TGAAACATCTTTGGTGTTTTTCCTAAGATTTCTTCCTCTTTGTAACCCGTCATTTTTTTTATTCCGCTTGACGCGAAAACTATTTTCAAATCTAAATCGGTTACTAAAACCACTTCGTTTTTGAGTCTTTCCTGAATATTGAGCATTTTTTCATCCCAGATAAATTCATCTGAGATTTGGCTTACCCTTTTTAAATCAGTACTTAGTGC
>NZ_DHEI01000143.1:1820-2260 GCF_002399805.1 Flavobacterium sp. UBA4854 | reverse complement strand
TAGTGGAAATCCCAAGATAGGATTGGAACTGAATTTCGCTGCAGCGGATCATCAGAATTTCTATTTTTCATACAAAATCAATTCAGAAGATAGATAAATCTTTTTACTCAAAGGTAGCAGAAAAATCTTATCGCTCGCATTCCATTCCTTATTTTGAACTTTTAAAAATTGTTATTAAAAAGTAAATTTTAGCTGCACCACAACTGCCTTTTTTTCCTCGTTATTTAAGTTGCTTAATGAGATTCCGAGCAATCGTACCGAATCTTTCATCTTTTCCTGATATAACAACTCCTCAACATTTTCCATAATCAGACTTTTATCAGAAATAAAATAAGGAAGGGTTTTACTTCTCGTTTGCTGCGAAAAATCGCTGTATTTGATTTTAAGTGTAATTGTTTTTCCAGAAATATTATGCCTTTGCAGACGTTTTTCTAACGAAA
>NZ_DHEI01000143.1:1463-1700 GCF_002399805.1 Flavobacterium sp. UBA4854 | reverse complement strand
TGCTATGCGTTCTAGTTGTTGCATCATGAAAATCTCAGAAGACAGATTCACATCAAAAGTATGTTCTGCGGCCACAGATTTGGTAATTCGCGAAGATTTTACTTCACTATTATGTATGCCTCGCACAACATGGTAATAAAACGCTCCAGATTTTCCGAAGTGTTTTTCTAAAAACTCTAAAGACTTGCTTTTCAAATCGGTTCCTGTGAAAATTCCGAGCTGATACATTTTTTCTGT
>NZ_DHEI01000143.1:1061-1267 GCF_002399805.1 Flavobacterium sp. UBA4854 | reverse complement strand
GTTTTTTGTCCGTTCGGTTTATTATAATCGCTGGCAATCTTGGCCACAAATTTATTGATTGAAATACCTGCCGAAGCGGTTAGTCCAACTTCATCTAAAATTCTTTGTCTAATTTCTTGTGCCAAAAGACTTGCGCTAGGATTTCCTTTTTTATTTTTGGTAACATCCAAATAAGCTTCGTCAAGCGAAAGTGGCTCGACTAAATC
>NZ_DHEI01000143.1:689-901 GCF_002399805.1 Flavobacterium sp. UBA4854 | reverse complement strand
CGATCAAATCTTGGTCTTACGAAAATAATATCTGGACAATATTTTTTGGCTAAAACTCCGCTGATGGCACTGCGAACACCAAACTTTCTTGCTTCGTAACTTGCGGCCGAAACCACGCCTCGATTCTCCGAACCTCCAACTGCAACTGGTTTGCCTCTTAGTTCTGGATTGTCCATCTGCTCTACCGATGCATAAAAGGCATCCATATCAAT
>NZ_DHEI01000143.1:276-543 GCF_002399805.1 Flavobacterium sp. UBA4854 | reverse complement strand
CGATATGTTGGTGTTTCAGACATTTTGCAAATTTACTGAGGAAAAACAATAAAAAAGTACTGTAAATAGTTATAAATCATATCAATTTTTAAAGAATCTGAATTCAATGAGTTCAAACCAATTATTCTTTCTATTTTTGTTCTTCTACTCGAAAAATTAAATAATGCGAACATTTGTTATAGGTGACATTCATGGCGGATTACTTGCACTTGAACAAGTAATCGAGAGAGCTAAAGTTACCACAGAAGATACTCTAATTTTTTTGGG
>NZ_DHEI01000143.1:0-156 GCF_002399805.1 Flavobacterium sp. UBA4854 | reverse complement strand
TGGGCGATTATGTTGACGGCTGGAGTCAGTCTGTTGAAGTAATCGACTATTTGATTGATTTAAAAAGCAAACAAAACTGCATCTGCATAAGAGGAAATCACGACCAGCTTACTCTGGACTGGTTAGAAAACAGACATGATGATTTTGACGAAGAAA
>NZ_DHEI01000138.1:0-5540 GCF_002399805.1 Flavobacterium sp. UBA4854 | reverse complement strand
TAAGACTTCACTAGTTTGTCCTTTTTCATTTTAGGATTAACTGTATTTTTCACCAAACCTTTTGTCTGCAAATCATCTAGTACATTTAATGCTTCTTCTACATAAACATCTTTAGATAAAGCTTGATGCCATGCATCTCTTTTCTCTTTTAAAGATGCATCAGCTTTCATTTCATCCTCTTCATACGGAAGCGATTTAAAGATCAAATCGTTTTTGTAATCAGAAATTGGTTTGTATTTTTTTCCTTCGTTTTCAACTTGCTCTTGAGTTTCTTTAAAACTCTTAATATTCAAGCTGTATACATTTTCTTTGTTTTTAACATCAATCCATTTTGCATTATCATCAATTAATTTAAACTGAGGATTTTGAGCAATTCTGTTTTTACTGTTATTGATAGCTTTAGCAAAATTCTCATTAGAATTCCAAGTGCTATAATCTGCTGGATCAATTTTGTCCCAAGGCATTGCATTGTCAATATCTCTCTCGCCCATTTTTAAGTAAGCATAACGATCTGGCATTACAACATCACTATGAACTCCTTCAAGCTGAGTAGATCCTCCATTTATTCTGTAAAACTTTTGTCCAGTAATTTTCAATGCACCAAGATCTCCATAATTTGCATTACGCACAAACTGATTTAAATCTAATACATTTTGAACCGTTCCTTTACCGTATGTTTGTTTACTTCCGATAATTACACCACGTTTGTAATCCTGAATTGCAGCTGCTAAAATTTCAGATGCAGAAGCAGAAAAACTGTTTACCATGATAACAAGTGGTCCATCCCACTCGATTTTTTTATCTTTATCGTATAAAACTTCTTTCTTTTTACCCGCAGATTTTACTTGAACAATTGGTCCTTCTTCAATAAATAAACCTGCAATATCAACCACAGTAGAAAGAGATCCTCCACCATCATCACGAACGTCTAAAACAATACCATTGATGTTTTCTTTTTTTAGTCTCTCTACTTCTTTGGCAATATCTTTTCCTGCATCACGTCCGTCTTTGTTTTCAAAATCAATATAAAACTTAGGAAGATAAATTACTCCATATTTTAAACCGTTTTTCTCAACAACACTAGACTTTGCATAAGTTTCTTCAATTTCAACAACATCACGAATGATAGAAATCACTTTGATAGAACCATCAACTTTTTTAACCGTCAGTTTTACTTCGGTTCCTTTGTGACCTTTAATTTTTTTCACAACATCATCCAAACGCATTCCAACAACATCTACAGGCTCCTCATTTCCTTGAGCAACTTTCAAGATTAAATCTCCCGCTTCAAGTTGTTTCCCTTTCCAAGCTGGACCTCCGGAAATTAACTCATCAATTTGAGTAAAATCGTTTTTCTTAGTCAAACGAGCTCCAATACCTTCCAATTTACCACTGATATTTACATCAAAACGATCTTTTTCTTCTGGTGCAAAATAGCTTGTGTGCGGATCAAAACGAGCCATAATAGAGTTCAAATACACAGAAAACCAGTAGTCTCTATTCAAATCTTTAATTACACTAAAATTATCATCTAGAGATTTTAAAGAGCTTTCGCGAGTTTCTTTTTCTAAAGTTTCAAAAGATTTCTCTTTGTAAGCAGGATCTTTTTTCTTCTTCTCTTCTTCAATTTTTTGTTTTGTTACTAAAGAAGAAAGAGTCGATAATTTAATCTGTTTTCTCCATCTTTCATTTATCTCTGTTAAGTTTTTTGCATACGGCATTTTTTCATAATCCGCATCAAAATTCTCATCTACATTATAGTTAAATGGCTGACTTAAAATCGTTTTATAACGTTTTTTACTTTCTTCCATACGCTTCATTAACCTTGTATAAGTAAGGTTGAAGAACGTAATATCTTTATTCAAAAACTGATCATCCAACATTAATTCATACTGTTTGAATTCGTCAATATCAGACTGAAGGAAAAATCTTTTTGAAGGGTCTAAAGCATCAATATAATCCTTGAAAATACCTTTAGAAAATTCATCATTTATTTCTGCTGGGCTATAATGTCCTTTTTCAATAACAAATGCTAGTAATTCTAAAAGTGTCTTGTCTCTGTTCGGATCTGGGTCGATTGTCCTATCGGCATTCATCTTAAATGCAAACAATGTAAGCGATAAGCACAATACGGCTATGAGTATCTTATAATTTCTTTTCATAAACTTTATAATAGCATTCATCAATTTTTTTATCTAAGTTACGTTAAAAACTATGCCACGAGAGCTAACGCTTCGATAATTTTTTGTTAAAGATATAAAAATGTTTAATTCGTAAAAAAGTTCTTTACCTTAGTTGACAAATTTTGCACTATTTGTGACTTCTCACAAATAATTGTGATTAATTTTGTTTTTAAAATCTTACAATTGTTAAAACTACACATAATATTTATTAAATGAAAGCTGAGAAACCACTTATATTGGTAACTAACGACGATGGTATTTTAGCTCCTGGAATTAGAGCCTTAATTAGCGTCATGGAAACAATCGGAGACGTTATTGTTGTTGCGCCAGACAAACCTCAAAGTGCAATGGGACACGCCATCACAGTCAATAATACTTTGTTTATAGATAAAATTTCAAAAGACGATGACACAATTGCAGAATACAGCTGTTCTGGAACTCCTGTAGATTGTGTAAAATTGGCAGTAAACGAAATCTTGAAACGTAAACCCGACTTATGCGTTTCGGGAATCAACCATGGATCGAATTCTTCTATCAATGTCATTTATTCTGGAACTATGAGCGCAGCTGTAGAAGCAGGAATTGAAGGCATTCAGGCAATTGGTTTTTCTCTTTTAGATTTTGATTGGAATGCCGATTTTGAACCGATCAAATCTTTTGTCAAAAAAATTGCTTTAGAAACTCTGACCAATAAACTTCCTCCAGGAGTAGTTTTAAATGTCAATTTTCCTAAACTAAAAGAATCTGAAATTAAAGGAGTAAAAGTTTGCCGTCAAGCGAAAGCCTATTATGCGCAGAAATTTGATAAAAGACAAACTCCTTTTGGAAAAGATTATTACTGGCTTGCCGGAAAATTTGTAAACGAAGATAAAGGCGAAGATACCGATGAATGGGCTTTAGCAAATGGATATATTTCAGTAGTTCCTGTTCAATTTGATTTGACTGCACATCATTCTATTCAGCAACTTAACACTTGGAAATTAAATGACTAAAGAAGTGCTAATCGGTTTTTTGATCGGAATTTTCACGGCTCTTTTGGGAAGCTATTTGTTTATTACTTTTTTTACAACATTTGATATTTCGTCAGGAATTGAGATCATTAGAGAACATGGATATCTTGGAAAAATAATCACTCTTGGAACACTTTTAGATCTTGCCGTATTTGCTATTCTGCTAAAAAGAAATAAAGAATATATGGCTCGAGGTGTAATTTTAGCCGTGATTGTACTGGCTATTTCGACATTAGTTATTTAAATCTTATCTTTGCTTTGTTACCGCTATTGCGGATTTACAACTTTAGCACATTTACAAAAAAACCAACATGAAGTATTACATAATTGCAGGAGAAGCCTCTGGAGATTTACATGGTTCTAATTTAATGAAAGCATTATATGTTGAAGACCCTGAAGCAGAAATTAGATTTTGGGGCGGAGATTTAATGCAAAAAGTAGGCGGAACTCTAGTAAAACACTATCGCGATTTGGCTTTTATGGGTTTTATTGAAGTGGTTTTCAATTTAAAAACCATATTAAACAATATCAAAATCTGTAAAAAAGATATCTTGGAGTTTCAGCCAGATGTTATTATTTTTATTGATTATCCTGGTTTTAATATGCGAATTGCAAAATGGGCAAAAGAATTAGGTTATAAAACGCATTATTATATTTCTCCTCAAATTTGGGCTTGGAAAGAAAACAGAATTAAAGCCATCAAACAAGACGTTGATAAGATGTTTGTGATTTTGCCTTTTGAAAAAAGCTTTTACGAAGACAAACATCATTTTCCGGTAGATTTTGTTGGACATCCGCTTATTGATGCCATTCAGAATCAGCCTGCTTTTGATGAAGCTTTATTTAGAAAAGAAAATAATTTAGGCGAAAAACCAATTATTGCCGTTCTACCAGGAAGTCGTAAGCAGGAAATCACCAAAATGTTGAGTGTAATGCTGAGTGTCGTTGATGATTTTCAGGATTACGAATTTGTAATTGCTGGCGCTCCAAGTCAGGAATATGAATTTTATCAGCAGTTTCTAAAAAACAAAAACATCGCATTTGTTTCGAACAGAACCTACGATTTACTTCGTTCTTCAACCGCAGCTCTAGTAACTTCTGGAACTGCAACTCTTGAAACAGCTCTTTTTAAAGTTCCAGAAGTAGTTTGTTATAAAGGAAGCGAAGTTTCGTACCAAATTGCAAAACGTATCATCACTTTAAAATACATTTCTCTTGTCAATTTAATTATGGATCAAGAAGTTGTAACTGAATTAATTCAAGGAGATTGCAATAAAAAACGAATTAAAGAAGAACTTCAAAAATTATTAGAACCTGATTATCGCAATAAAGTGCTACATAATTACGATATATTAGAACAAAAATTAGGCGGAGTTGGAGCGAGTAAAAATACAGCAAAACTCATTGTTGCCGATTTAAAACAAAATAAGTAACTGATTTTGAAAAGAATTGTAATTTCCCTCCTTTTAGCAATTGCTTTTACTTCTTGTAAATCGACTTCTACAGCGGTATCAAAAAGTGGCACAAAAAGCGAATCAAAAAAAGAAAACAAAGCTTTGGTTAATACTTTAATCGAAAAAGCAACTGATAATATTGGCGTTCGCTATAAAGCAGGAGGAACTACAAAAAGCGGTTTTGATTGTTCTGGACTTGTTTACACTACTTTTGAAAGTGAAAACATCCAACTTCCAAGAAGCTCTTATGATCAAGCAAAAATTGGAAAAGTCATTCCATTAAATGATGCAAAAAAAGGCGATTTAATTTTCTTTAAAACTAACAAAAGCAGACAAATAAATCACGTCGGATTAATCACAGAAGTTAATTCTGACGAAATTAAATTTGTTCATTCCTCTACTTCTAAAGGTGTGATTATTTCTTCTACTAAAGAAGCTTATTACAAAAACTCTTTTGAACAGGTAAATAGGGTTCTTCCATAAAAACCTATTTTTTTATTATTTTTCTTACAAATATTTAATACTTTTAAGCCATGAAAGTATTAGATTTTCCGTTAGTAAAAATTACAATAGCCTTTATATTTGGCATAATTGCCTCATATTATCTACATTTTTCAATATCGATAATTGCTTTTCCGCTTTCGCTGAGTTTTATTGCATTCTTTGTCGTTTTCTTTTGGATCTTAAAACGGAATAAGAAATCCTCTCTATTTGGTATTCTCAGTTGTGGTTTAGCCTTTTTCATCGGAACTTTTACTCTTATTAGTCACACTGAAAATCTTCAAAAAGACAATTACACTCATTGTAAATCTGCTTTTAAAAGCAAACAATCTACTACTTTAATTCTTAGAGAAAAATTAAAAAGCAACGATTATAGTGATCGGTACATTGGT
>NZ_DHEI01000073.1:9345-9838 GCF_002399805.1 Flavobacterium sp. UBA4854 | reverse complement strand
TTTTTTTTTTTTTGTTCTTTCTTTTTTTTTTTTTTTTTTTTTTATTTTTTTTTAAATATAAAAAAATTGGTTTTTCGCTCATTAATTCGTTTACTTCTTCAGCAACTTCTTCGATAACATCTTCATTTGTATGATTAGTTAATACTTTATCGATAAGCGCTACGATAGTTTCCATATCTTTTTCAACTAAACCACGAGTTGTGATTGCAGCTGTTCCAACACGAATTCCAGAAGTGATAAATGGAGATTTATCGTCAAAAGGAACCATGTTTTTATTTACTGTAATTTCAGCTTTTACTAATGCATTTTCAGCTTCTTTACCAGAGATACCTTTGTTTCTTAAGTCAATAAGCATCATATGGTTATCAGTTCCGCCAGAGATAATGTTATAACCTCTTTTTACGAAAGCATCAGCCATTGCATTTGCATTCTTTTTTAATTGCATTGCATAAGTAAAGAAATCATCTTTTAATGCTTCACCAAAAGCAACCGC
>NZ_DHEI01000073.1:0-9173 GCF_002399805.1 Flavobacterium sp. UBA4854 | reverse complement strand
GAAGACATCATTCTGATTTCTCCTTTTGGAGTTGTTAATCCTTGTGGATTTGGGAAATCTTTACCCATTAAAATCAAACCTCCACGTGGTCCTCTTAATGTTTTGTGAGTTGTTGTAGAAACAATATGGCAATGTGGAATTGGATCGTTCATTAATCCTTTTGCAATAAGACCTGCTGGGTGAGAAATATCAGCAAATAAAATTGCTCCTACGCTGTCAGCAATTTGTCTAAAACGAGCAAAATCCATATCACGAGAATAAGCCGAAGCTCCAGCGATGATTAATTTTGGCTGTTCTTTTGTTGCAATTTCTTGAATTTTATCATAGTCTAAACGGCCAGTTTCAGCATCTACGCCGTAGAAAACTGGACGGTATAAACGTCCTGAGAAGTTTACTGGAGAACCATGTGTTAAGTGACCTCCGTGAGATAAATCGAAACCTAAAATCGTGTCACCAGGATTTAAACAAGCGTGGTAAACAGATGTATTTGCCTGAGAACCCGAGTGAGGCTGTACGTTTGCATATTCAGCGCCAAATAATTCTTTAGCTCTGTCAATAGCAATTTGCTCAATAACGTCAACTACTTCGCAACCGCCGTAGTATCTTTTACCAGGATAACCCTCTGCATATTTATTCGTTAAAACAGACCCTGCTGCTGCCATTACTTCATCACTTACAAAATTCTCAGAAGCAATAAGCTCTAATCCGTGAATTTGTCTTTCTTTCTCCTCTTGGATAAGATCAAAAATTTGTTCGTCGCGTTGCATTTTTTTGTTTTTCGTTAATTTCACGCAAAAATACAAAAAAACGTTTGTCAAACTGCTAGATTATGATATATTTGACATGTAATTTTTCAACAAATAATTAACATTAAAACATGCCAATAACCGCCAACGATACCAGTAGAAAATCATGGTTAGAAGTACCAGAAAATAGCGACTTCCCTATTCAGAATATTCCTTTTGGTGTATTTCTTACGAAAGAAAATGTCGTTACTGTAGGAACTAGAATTGGCGATTACGCCATAGATTTAGGGGCTTTACAGCAATTAAACTATTTTGAGGGAATAGAATTAACTGATGATATGTTTATGCAGGATACGCTAAATGATTTTATTTCTGACGGAAAAAAAACATGGCGTTTAGTTAGAAATCGTATCGCAGAGATATTCGACGAAACTAATCCTCAGCTAAGAGATTCAACAAAACACCGCGATATTGTTATATTTAAGATCGAAGATGTAGAGATGCAATTACCAGTTTTAATTGGTGATTATACTGACTTTTATTCAAGTAGAGAACATGCTACAAATGTAGGTAAAATGTTCCGTGACCCAGAAAATGCATTACTGCCAAACTGGCTTCACATTCCAGTTGGATATCATGGAAGAAGCTCTACAATTGTGCCATCTGGAATTCCGGTTCACAGACCAATGGGACAAACTCTTCCTGCAGGACATGATACACCTGTCTTTGGTGCTTCTCGTTTAGTCGATTTTGAATTGGAAACGGCTTTCATTACAACAGATGTAAATGTAATGGGCGAAAATATTTCAACTTACGAAGCTGAAGATTATATTTTCGGAATGGTTTTACTAAATGACTGGAGTGCTCGTGATATTCAAAAATGGGAATATGTGCCTCTTGGACCATTCTTAGCAAAAAACTTTGCTACTTCAATTTCACCTTGGATTGTGACTATGGATGCTTTGGAACCTTTTAGAACTAAGGGACCTAAACAAGATCCTTCACCGCTTCCTTATTTACAGACAAAAGGAAAAAAGGCTTTTGATATTCATTTAGAAGTTTCTTTACAACCAGAAGATCAGGAAGAAACTGTGATTTCAACATCTAATTTTAAATATATGTATTGGTCTATGGCTCAGCAATTGACACACCATACATCAAACGGATGTCGCGTGAATTCTGGTGACATGATGGGCTCTGGAACAATTTCTGGTCCAACTCCAGATAGTTTTGGTTCTATGCTAGAGTTAACTTGGGGTGGAAAAAATCCGCTTAAATTAAAAGACGGAAGCGAACGCAAATTTATTGAAGATAATGATACTGTAATTATTCGTGGTTTCTGCGAAAATAAAGAAGTAAGAATTGGATTTGGAGAAGTTTCTAGCCAATTGTTACCTCCTTTTACAAGACAATGAAGAGCAGATCAGTCTAAAGAGATATAAAAAATAAAAAACCTTGGTAATTGCCAAGGTTTTTTTATGCTTTTATTAAATGAAAGAAAAAGTTACTTATTCTAAAATTACTTTTACCCAAACCAAACGATGATCGGAGCTTGACTCTCGTTTTTCGACTAATTCTGACATTGGCTCACCCTTTGCAGGCCAGAACACACCACTGTTAACAATCTTAAAACCAAGTCTCGATGGCAATACATAATCTGCACGCATTCTCCAAAAAGCGGTATGATTAATTCCAAAAGGATTTTCGGGACTAAATTCTGCACCACCTTTACTAGCAGGTGTAAAGTCGCTATTAATTTTCGGACTCTCTACTAAAGACTTTATACCTTCTCTAATAGCATCCCCTTCAACTGGTGAAGCGTTTTGATCACCCATTATGACAAATCGAGAATTTGGAGGCAAACCTCCTTTTACGCCTTTATCATCATAAATATAAGAAGACGAATTATCTGAAATATAGTCTTTCCAGAATCGAATTTCATCATGATTTCTTTTCCCATTGCGGTCTTCAGCCCCATCAAAAGTAGGAGGAGTTGGGTGGCTAACTAAAACATGAACTGTTTTATTACCAATTTCTACAGGAACATCCCAGTGAGATTTTGAAGATAATGGAAATTCTTTCCATGCTTTCTTGCTATACCAATCTGATCCATCTGCTTTTTTGGTAATTAATGCTTCTGGCATATCTTTCCATTTAAAATGTTGAAAAGTACGAATTGCATTAACATCAATAGGATATTTAGACAAAAGCATCATCCCATATTGCCCAGGATACATACCAAATGCCCATGCATCATTTCCTGAATTACTCAACTTTCCGTCATTGTTCAAATCATAAGGACTTGGCTGGCCGGTATTCACTGTCGAATAATAGTAGTAAGGATAATCGATGGCTGCTGCTCCGCCTTGGCTCACATTCAAATAATTTTTTATAAATGCCTTTACGCCAAGTTCAGGATCTTTAATATAATCAAACTCGTTTAGCAAAATTACATCTGGCTTAACGGTCTGAATAATCTGGGCAATATTTCTGATTTGAGCATTATGCCCTGAACTAAGTTGATTAATTAACATCTGCTCCGATTTTCCCATTGCGCCTTTGGGAGAATAATTATCAGATTCCATACTTACATTGTAGGTAGCAAATGTAAGTTCATTTTTGTCTTGCGAATCGGACTGTGAAAAAAGAGCTCCGGAAGAAAGCACGGAAAGGATAAAAAATATTTTCTTCATATAAAATTAAATCTGCATTTCTGCATTATTGAACATACGAATATAAGAAGGATGTTGTGACAGACGGCAAATCTGTCTGTTAAATATACAACAAAAAAAAGCTGCCACTTTTGGTGATAGCTTAAATTACAGAAGAAAGTCTCTGTATATCTGATAATTTTGTCACAGATTAAAAAAATCAAAACGATTATTTTATAATCTGTGACTACTATTTTTATGCAGGAATCTGCTGACTTAAACAATGTAAAGTTCCGAATCCCCAAATAAAATCAATACAGCTAATACCGATTACTTCACGATCTGGGAAACATTCTGCCAAGATATTCAAAGCAACACGATCATTACTATCGTTAAATGTTGGCACTAAAACGCAATTATTCAAGATTAAGAAATTAGCATAACTTGCTGGCAAACGTAAATCTTCAAAATCTACACGTTTTGGCATTGGCAATGCTACAATCACTGGAGATTTTCCGTTTTCTAGTTTTGCATTTTGCAGACGTTTCAAATTATCCTGTAAAGGTTTGTAGTTTGAATCGTTTTTATCTGTTTCTACAATTGTAACGATAGTATCTTCATTCACAAATCGGCATAAATCGTCGATGTGTCCATGTGTATCGTCACCTTCTATCCCGTCTCCTAACCAAATTACGTTTGTAACTCCAAGATATTCTTTAAAAACGGCTTCATAATCTTCTTTTGTAAAACCAGGATTTCTTACTTGAATTGTTGGGTGCATCAAACACTCTTCAGAAGTCAACAAAGTTCCTTTTCCGTTTACATCGATCGCTCCACCTTCTACAATTACTGGTTTTCCTCTGTACATTACTTGAGTTAAAGGAACATCAATAAAATCTGCCACTTTACCCGGAACGAATTTGTCTAATTGATAATTTTTATATTTTGCCCAACCGTTGAAATTAAAATTCAAAGCTTCTCTTTTTGAACCATTTTTTACAATAATTGGTCCTGAATCGCGCATCCAGCTTCTGTTTGTTTTATGAACAATATAAGAAACGTTTTCAGTATTAACGCGAGCTCTTTCAAGCATATCAGCAACTTTTTCTTTTAGTTTTTCATCGGCAACCACCAAAAAAACAGTTTCAAAAGTCGCTACTTTTTTAATAAACTCTACAAAAGCCCATTGAACAGCTTCATATTTTCCTGGCCAATCGTTGCCATTATGCGGAAAACACAATACAATTCCTTGCTGTTTTTCCCATTCTGCTGGAAATCTTCTATTATTTGTTGACATAAATACGTTCTAATTTAAAAAGTGCAAAGATAAGCATTCGTTAGGATTTTAAAACAACTGAGCAAAAATCATCTCTAATTTCACAAAAAATATCTTGCAAAAATTAAGTTAAAGATTAAATAATACCTACTTAATATTTAACAGAAGGCTCAGAATTACTTTTGCCAAAACTAAAAACTAACACATGAAAAATTTATCAATCTCATTATTAGCTGCCCTTTTTATATTGGCAAGCTGTAACAATGACGAAAACTCAAACAGCACTCCCGAAGTTGGTGCAAATGAAAATCCTGGAACTTTTAAAGAAATTGGTTCTATTACAATTGGCGGAGAAGCTGCTGCAGAAATCTCGGCTTACTGCGAAAAAACAAAAAGACTTTTTACTGTAAATAACAGTGGTGTAAATCAAATTGATGTTATCGACATCTCTGATCCGACAAAACCTCTTAAAATAGGACAAATTAATTTGGCTACATATGAAGGCGCTGCAAACAGTGTTTCTGTTTTTGACGGAAAACTTGCTGTAGCTTTAGAATCTACAGTAAACAAACAAGGAAACGGTAAAGTAGTTATTTTCAACACTTCAGATTATAGCTTAATTAAGCAAGTTACAGTTGGTGCATTGCCCGATATGATTACTTTTTCTCCTGATGGAAAATACATCATGACCGCTAACGAAGGTGAGCCAAACACAGATTATTCTCAGGATCCAAACGGAACCATTTCTATTATTGAAACTAGCACTTATAATGTTACAACTTTAGATTTCGCTTCATTTGCTGGTCAAGCTGCGGCATTGGCAAAAGATGGCTTCAGAATTTCAAAATTTGCTAAAACTAGTTTTGCTCAAGATATAGAACCTGAATACATTACAATTTCTGACGATTCTAAAACGGCTTGGGTAACTTTACAAGAAAATAATGGTGTTGCAAAGGTCGATTTAACTTCTAAAACTATTACAGCAATTTACCCTTTAGGTTTTAAAGATTACAATACTGCTGAAAATGCAATTGATGTTAGCGATAGCGACAATAAAATTGCATTCAATCCATGGAAAGTAAAAGGTCTTTATATGCCAGACGCCATCAGCCATTATACTGTAAACAATGTTCCTTATTTTGTAACCGCTAACGAAGGTGATGCAAGAGAATATACTGCTTACACTGATGTAAAGCGTATGAAAAACATGACACTTGATGCAACAGCTTTTCCAAATGCTGCTACTTTAAAATTAGATGCTAATATGGGAAGATTAAACCTTGTTGCTGATATGGGAGATACTGACGGAGATGGAGATTTGGACGAAATGGTAAGTTTTGGAGGTAGATCATTTTCTATTTGGAATGGAAACACTGGAAAAATCGTTTTTGACAGTAAAAATGATGTTGACAAAAAAACAAATGAAATTGGCACATACGATGACAAAAGAAGCGATGACAAAGGTTCTGAGCCAGAAGCTGTGGTTGTAGCTAAAATGGGAAATCAAAATATTTTATTTGTTGGTTTAGAAAGATCTGATGCTTTTATGGTTTATGATGCAACTAACCCAACTTCTCCACAATATTTACAAACAGTAAAAACAGGAGATGCTCCAGAAGGTTTATTATTTATTCCGGCTTCAAAAAGCCCAACAAAAAGAAGCTTATTAGTAGTAAGCAGCGAAGGTGATGGAACTGTTAAAATTTATCAGCCAGATTTGAAATAATTAATATTTTTTCAGGATAGCAAAAGGACAAAATGTGAATTTTGTCCTTTTTTTTTGCTTTCTATTAGACTAATTTTAACGGATTTACATAATTAAAAGCCAAAAGATGGGAATTATGTAAGAGTATATACAACACATTCTAAAATTCGACTTCTAATTTTGTTCATGAGTTTAAAATAAAAACAATTTAATTTTTGATATCATGAAAAAGAAATTAGTATCAGCCTCTCTATTATTACTATCTTTTGCGGCAGGCGCACAAAATATGGCTACGACTTCTACAAAACCTAATGTAGAGCAAGAATACAACAAATGGTCGATTGAACTTAATGGTGGTGTTAACAAACCAACAAGAGCTATGACTCCAGGTTATACTACTGAATCATTAAACTTTTTTCACGGAGATTTAGGAGTAAGATATATGTTTAATCCAAAATTTGGTTTAAAATTAGATGTTGGTTACGACCAATTTAAAGAGAAAAAAGATACTCCAGATTTTGAAAGCCGCTATGTTAGAGCAAGTTTACAAGGGGTTATCAATGTTGGACGTGCATTAAATTTTGAAACTTGGACAAACACAATTGGTCTTTTAGCACATGGAGGTTTCGGAGTTTCTCAAATTAGCACTGAAACAGGATTTGGAGGTCAAGATTACATGGCTCACGGAATTGCCGGTTTAACTGGACAAATCAGATTAAGTGACCGAGTAGCTTTAACAGGAGATCTTACTGGAATTATAAACGGAAGACAAAACTGGAACTTTGACGGAATGGGAAACACAACAACTGGTTCTTTTGACGGTATTTTACTAAATGCTTCTGTTGGTTTAACGTTCTACTTAGGAAAAAACCAGAAACATGCTGACTGGGTTGGTGAAGAAGATAGAATTGGCGAATTGGAAAAAAGAGTGGACTTAATCGAAACTGGTCTTATCGATTCAGACAAAGATGGAGTTGCTGATTTATACGATTTAGAACCAAACTCTATTGCTGGAGTTGCTGTTAACACAAAAGGGCAATCTATTGATAATAATCAAAATGGTGTGCCAGATGAGCTAGAAAGCTATTTGGATAAAACTTACGAGAAAAAAGGCGCTGGAACAGCTACAAACAATACTGTTGAAGAATTAATTAACGGTGGTTATGTAAATGTTTATTTCGATTTCAACTCGTCTAAACCTACAAATGCTTCTTTATCTGGTGTAGATTTCTTAGTGAAATATTTGAAAAACAATCCTGGAAAATCAGCAGATATTATTGGATATGCTGATGAAATTGGAAACTCAAACTACAATGTTGAGCTATCAAGAAAAAGAGCTGAAGCTGTTAAAAAAGTGGCTGTAAATGCAGGAATTGACGCTTCAAGATTGAATGTAATTGCTAACGGAGAAGATACTTCTGTTAACAAAAATTCTAAAGAGGCACGTCAGATCGTGAGAAGAGTTACTTTCCAAGTGAAGTAATTTATATATAAAGCTAAAAGCAGAAAAGGAGCTATTTCGTATTGAAATAGCTCCTTTTTATTATAAAACAGTATTTTAAAAAAATTAGATTTTGAATACTTATTTAAAGCTTCGGAGAAGCGAAATATTTATAGCAAACAATATAGTTTTACAATATATAGCTCCAGCGGAGCGAAATGTTCTTTTACAATCTAATACATGTTGCGCCGCTGGAGCTTTTTCATTTTGTTTCATTGAGGTGCTATAAATATTTCGCTTCTCCGAAGCTTACAAAAAAAAGGACAAAATGTATATTTTGTCCTTTTTTATATTTCAGATAAACCTAATTATTTATCAATTGCTCTTTTTGTAATGTCTCCAAAAGCATCAATTCTTCTATCTCTGAAGAATGGCCAGTTTTGACGAACATTTTCTTGTAAATCTAAATCAACTTCAGCAATTAAGATTTCTTCTTTATCGTGAGAAGCTTGAGCCAAAATTTCTCCTTGCGGTCCAGCAATGAAAGAAGCTCCCCAGAACTGAATTCCTTCTGTTCCTTCAAGATATTTTTCTAAACCAATTCGATTAGCTGCCGCTACGAAAACGCCATTAGCAACTGCATGACCTTTCATAACATTCATCCAAGCGCCATATTGGTTTTCTCCGTATTGTTCTTTTTCTTTAGGATGCCATCCGATTGCTGTTGGGTAAAATAAAACCTCAGCACCTTTAAGAGCTGTAATACGAGCTGCTTCTGGATACCATTGATCCCAGCAAATTAAAGTTCCAACGGTTCCTTTTTTAGTTTCAATAGCCTGGAAACCTAAATCTCCTGGTGTGAAATAGAATTTCTCATAGAAATGTGGATCGTCTGGAATATGCATTTTACGGTATAAACCAGCTTCAGTTCCATCAGTATCAATAATGTAAGCACTATTATGATAAATTCCAGCCATTCTTTTCTCGAAGAAAGGAACAATAATCACTACTCCTAATTCTTTTGCCAATTCGCTGAATGCAATAAATGAAGTGCTGTACAATGGCTCTGCTAATGCAAAATTATCCACATCTTCACTTTGACAAAAATAATGACTGCTATATAATTCAGGCAGTAAGATAACTTCTGCACCTTGACTTGCAGCATCTCTTACCCAACTGATACATTTTTTAAGATTATTTTCGGCAATATCATTCAGATTTAACTGAATAACCGATATTTTATACTTTCTTTTCGCCATGACATAAAATTTAGAGTGCAAAAGTAGTAAATTTTAAAGGAATGTCAAAGTTTGCAAATCGGTCTAATATTAAATTAAAGATCATTTCAAGTTAG
>NZ_DHEI01000066.1:0-2793 GCF_002399805.1 Flavobacterium sp. UBA4854 | reverse complement strand
AACCAACTGAGCTAAGGAGGAAAGTGTTGCTCTTTTTAGCGAGTGCAAATATAAAACTATTTTTAGTTTCTCAAAAACATTTTCACTCTTTTTTTGACTTTTTTTTACTTGCCAACAATTGCCTTGTAAATGTCGTTACCGTTAGCAAACAGTAGTAGTGAAATAAGTAAAACAAAACCAACCATTTGCGCATTCTCTAGGAATTTATCGCTCGGTTTTTTGCCACTTACAATTTCATATAATAAAAACATCACATGTCCACCATCAAGAGCAGGAATTGGCAATAAATTCATAACACCAAGCATAATCGACAATAAAGCCGTGATTGACCAGAAAACTTCCCAGCTCCAAGAACTAGGGAAAATGTTGTAAATAGCAGCAAAACCACCCACTTGTTTGTAAGCTTTAGTTTCTGGATTAAAAATCATTTTCAATTGTTTTCCGTAACCTACTAATTGATCTTTTCCTTTTTGAAGACCAACCGGAATAGATTCGAAGAAACCGTATTCTTTTGTGCTTATTTTATAGTATCCTAGTTTTTCTAAAGATTTCATATCTAAACCACCAGCAAAAACGCCTAAAGTTCCTTCTGGAGATACTTTCACATTAAGCGGGGTTTCTTTTAAATCACGTAAAACAACTGCAGAAATTTCTTTTCCTTTATTAGCAGCTAAGATTGCTTTAGCCTCGTCAAAATATTTAACTTTTTGTCCGTTAAGAGAAAGAATCAAATCTTTTGCTTTTAAATTCTGATTAGGAGATTCTTCTCCAACTTTTCCAATAGCAAAAGGTCTACGGATATCGATAAGCATTCCTTTTTCTGTTTTAGAAAGCTGATCAACAAAATCTGTTGGCATAGTAATCGTTTGCTGTTTTCCGTCTCTTTCGATCAAAACGTGTTTTGCCATGATCACATTCATGTTCATGTCGCTGTCAAAATTTTCTACAGCTTTTCCATCAATAGAAATAATTTTATCTCCAGTTTTAAAACCAGCTTTAAGCATAGCAGGATTTTCAATTGCAACACCATCTTTTAAGTCAGCATTAGCAATATAAGTATCTCCGTAAGCAAATGCCATTCCGATATAGATAATAAAAGCTAGAATAAAGTTTACGGTAACACCACCAAGCATAATGATTAAACGCTGCCAAGCTGGTTTTGAACGAAATTCCCAAGGCTGAGGCGGAAGCGCCATTTGCTCTTTATCCATACTTTCGTCAATCATTCCAGAAATTTTCACATAACCACCAAGCGGAAGCCATCCGATACCGTATTCTGTTTCTCCGATTTTCTTTTTGAAAAGTGAATATTTAACATCAAAAAATAAGTAAAATTTTTCGACTCTGGTTTTAAACAATTTAGCAGGGATGAAATGCCCTAATTCATGAAGAATAATAAGTAAAGATAAACTCAATAGAAATTGAGAGAGTTTGATAACTATATCCATTTGTTGTTTTTAATTCGTATTTAACGCACAAAAGTAGCGTTTTCTATTTTAATATAAGAGTGCAAGATAGTGTTTAAGGTTTTAAATGTTTGTTAATTAATAAACATTTCGATTTCTCTTTTTAACAAGATGCCGTAACTTTACTTTTCGAACACTGCCTTACTCAATTGGTAGTATAAACTCATTAAAAGTTACAAGTTTATGGCAACTAAATTATTTTCTCCTATTACTATAAAAAATATCACTTTAAAAAATAGAATTGCAATCTCGCCCATGTGCCAGTATTCTGCAGTTGACGGATTTGCAAACGATTGGCATCTGGTTCATTTAGGAAGCCGTGCCAGCGGAGGCGCCGGACTAATTATTCAGGAAGCTACGGCAGTTTCTCCAGAAGCCCGAATATCTCCAGCCGATTTAGGAATCTGGAAAGACGAACATATCGAAAAACTAAAACAAATCAACGCCTTTATAGTTTCGCAGAATTCGATTCCTGGGATTCAGTTAGCGCATGCAGGAAGAAAAGCAAGCGTTTCAGCTCCGTGGTTGGGAAATAAAAAATTAGATTTCGCTCAAGGCGGATGGCAGACCGTTGCGCCAAGCGCGATTCCGTATCATGAAGGCGAACCCTTTCTTCCAGAAGCGTTAGATAAAAACGGAATTCAAAAGGTAATTTCAGATTTTAAAACAGCAACGAAAAGAGTGGTCGAAGCAGGATATCAGGTTATAGAAATTCATGCGGCTCATGGTTATTTATTACACCAATTTTTATCGCCTTTAACAAACGTAAGAACAGACGAATATGGAGGAAGTTTTGAAAACAGAATCCGTTTTACATTAGAAATTGTAGAAGCGGTTCAGTCAGAATGGCCTTCAGATTTGCCATTGTTTGTTAGAATTTCGGCAACCGATTGGGCAGAAAATGGTTGGAATCCAGAAGAATCTGTACAGCTTTCTAAAATATTAAAAGAAAAAGGAGTAGATTTAATCGATGTTTCATCAGGCGGATTGGTTTCGCATCAAAAAATAACATTAGGACCAGGTTATCAAGTTCCTTTTGCAGAAAAAGTGAAAGCAGAAGCAGGAATTGCAACAGGAGCAGTCGGATTAATTACAGAAGCCAAACAAGCCGAAGCAATTTTAAATAATGATCAAGCCGATTTAATTCTGTTTGCAAGAGAATCTTTAAGAAACCCAAATCTTCCTTTGGATTTTGCTAAAGAACTAAACGGCGATATTCAATGGCCAAAACAATACGAAAGAGCTAAACTTTAAATATTTTTATTAGCCACAGATTAAAATGATTTTTTTTTAATTTTTTTTTCGCCACGAATTACACAAATTTTCA
>NZ_DHEI01000159.1:48151-57585 GCF_002399805.1 Flavobacterium sp. UBA4854 | reverse complement strand
TATTTTAAAGGAACTGGAAACGAGCCATTTTGGGGAATCAAAATAGGGAATGAGGAAATCGTTTTTACATCATTAATACCTGGGAAAGAAAAAATCACTTTTCCTGCTGTCGATGCGATTAGAGCGATGGATGCTAATGTGAAAATGTATAAAGTAAGTAATGAAAATACTTTGGCGACAATTACAATTCAGCAATTGGATTGCCAAGATTCAATGTCTGGTGCGATTTCGCCTTACAGCGTAAAAGTCGAAATAAAAAATAATTCGGAATTAGAAACAAAGAAATTAAGTGGATGCGGAAAATATTTAACCGATTATCGTCTTCATGATATTTGGGTTTTAGAAGAATTAAATGGTTATAAAGTTTTTGCAACTGATTTTCAAAAGGAAATGCCTCGAATTGAAATTAATTCATTTGAAAATAGATTTTCTGGTTACGGAGGTTGTAATGCGATTAGCGGTTCTATTTTTTATGAAAAAGATTTATTGCGATTTACAAAGGTAATTTCAACTCTTATGGCTTGTCCGCAAGGAAATAAAGAAGGTGAACTTTTGAAAGCATTGCAAAGTACTACAACTTATTCTATTGGAAACAATCAATTGACTTTGTCTAATCCTTCTGGGAAATTGGCTATTTTTAAGAAAGTTGATTAAAGCTTTTGTTTCATATTTAAAGTTTAAAGTTTCAAGTTGCTGTCATTTCAACTGAAAGGAGAAATCACACTAATTTGTCGACAAAGATTGGCAATTTTCTTTGCGGAGTTTCTTGTGTGATTTCTCCTTTCAGTCGAAATGACAAACTTATTACTCAAACAATTCTTTAGGATCATCATTTTCTGATTCTTCTTCGCCATCAATAAAATCTAATTCTAAAGCTTTTACGCTTTGAACTGCATTTCCAGCAATACCGCGAATTGAACCGTACATTCCTAAAGTATTGTGAACTACTTTTTCGATTTGTTTTTCACGCTGTTTCCAGATTCTCTGCATCGCTCTTTTTTCAGAATCTAAATCGCTTTGCATTTGAGTGAACCCTTCTACAATTCCTTCAATCTGCAAACGGAATTCGTTGCTCGTAAGGAAATCGTACAACATAGACATTTTATCGCCCTTGTTTTCCTGCGCCTGAACGGCTTGATTAATTTGAATTAAAGATTGACGCAAGACGGCACTTAAACCTTTAAATTCTTCATACGTACAAATCCAGATTCCGTCGCGCATTCCCATTCTGTCCATTCCAGAAGGCATAACTTCAGTTACCAAAACTCCAATATTGGCTCTTTTAGTTCTAATATCATTTTTGAATTTCTCAATCCAAGAAGGTTGGAATGCTTTTGTTCTTTTGCTTTCGTAATAAATAGAACCGCAATTTTGGTGTTCTCTTGTGTTTACAACTTGAAGACAATCGGCGCCGTTTGCGCCTTTTTTAATTTCATCAATGCTGTCAAGAGGGAAGTTGTTGGCCAGCCATTCTTCAATCGCTAATTCCATTACTTCGCCTTGTAATTGCATTGAACCCTGTTCTTGCTTGCGCTTCATTTCTTCGGTCAGCTTTTTTTGTTCTTCCAACTGTTTCTGAAGTTCCTTGAATTTTAATTCGTTTTTATCGTCTTCTTGTTTTCTGATTTTTTCGCGCTCCAAAGTTAATTGCGCATTTAATTGCTTTTCGGCTTCGGCTTGAATGGCATCTTTCATTTCCAGTTTTTCGCGCTGCAATTTTGCGATTTCACCTTCCATTTTATTTAATTCTCTGATTTTTTCTGACTTTTCAGAGAGTTCTTTTTCCATCAACAACAAACGATCTTTGTTTTCTTCTTCCAGTTTCGCTTTTAGTTTTTCTGAAATTTCTTTCTCAGCGGTCTTTTTTTCGCGTTCCAAACGTTCAGCAAAAAGTTCGTTTTCTTGTTTTTTCTTCGCTTCAAATTCGGATTTTGCTTTTTCTAATTGTTCGTTTTTAAGCTCTAATTCACGGTTTTGAACATTTGCTTTTTGTTGAAATTCTTTACGGATGCTATCTTCCAATTGATGTTTTAAAACATCATTGACATCGATAGGAGTTCCGCAGTTTGGACACTGAATAGAAGATTGCTCAGCCATTTTATATTGAAATTTTATTGTAGAATTTGAATTTGCTAAGATATTTAAAAGTTCTCTTTTTATAATATGGATTTCTGTAATAAATTGTAACGAATTTTTGTTATGGCCACGAAGGCGCTAAGACGCAAAGTTTTTTTGCCACAGATTAAAAGGATTGAAAAAGATTTTTTTATTTCACGCAGATTTTATAAGATTTAGGCAGATTACAAAGATGTTTTTCATACAGTTTGTCATTTCGAGGAACGAGAAATCTCCGCAAGTAGCTCCGTTCCTATAAGCCAATCTTTGTAGAGCTTCTTGCGGAGATTTCTCGTTCCTCGAAATGATAAAAATGAGAGAAAATACTTTCAATATGTAGCAAAAAAACTTCCTGCCTTAGCGTCTTTGTAGCAACAAAAAATCAACAGCAGATTTCGTAATTTCAGATTCATCTTCTTTTGATGTAATAATCGAAACATCTGTTTTTAAATTAACCTTTTTCAGTTCAATAAAACCAATCTCTGAATCTTGATTGTTTTTTGCAATGTTGGAAGGAACAATCGAGATTCCTAATCCATTTTTAACTAATTGTACGATGGAGTTGATGTTATTGGCTTCGTGAATGATTTTCGGTGTGAAGCCATAAAAAGCACAAAGTTCTAATAAAACTTCATGATAATGTGGTGCGTAATCTTTATTGAAGAAAACAAACGTTTCGTCCTTCAGTTTTAAAATATCATTTTCTGATTTTATCTGAAAGTTGTTTTTGTTGTAAACCAAAGAAAAGCCATCTTTAAACCATAAATGCGATTTTATTTTTGGTGAATGAATGGGCGATCTGATAATTCCCATTTCGATTTTTCCTTGTTCTAATGCATCGATTTGTTTGGTGGTGGAAATTTCGAAAAGTTTGAAATTTACATAAGGAAACTGTGCTTTTAAATGTTTTATTAAATCGGAAATAACAGCAGAATAAATCGAACTGATATAAGCGATTCTGAATTCGCCTGAAACATTCTCCGCAATTTTTTTTGTTTTGACAGAAATGCGTTCCAAATTCTGAAAAAGCGCTGTCACTTCTTCTTTAAAATATTTTCCGGCTTCGGTTAATTCTACTTTTTTGTTGTTTCGAATGAAAAGTTTTGCTTGAAGCTCTTCTTCTAATTCTGCTATTTGTCGACTTAATGGAGGTTGAGAAATAAAGAGTTTTTCCGATGCTTTGGTAAAGTTTAGTTCTTCGGCTACAGCCAGAAAATATTTTAGGTGACGTAATTCCATGATACTTTTAAAGTATTATTAATTGATAAAAATAGTATTTTTAAAGTATTTATAAAAGAGATAGTTTTGAAAAATAAAAAAATAGGTCTCTCGCAGATTTAGCAGATAAAGCAGATTATTAATTTTTAGATAAATCATTCTTAATCATAATAATATCCCAATCATATAATAGCAAAAAGATTCGCTCAATCTGCTTGATCTGCGAGAGATTCAAAAAAAAAAACAAAGGCCATGAAAAAATCAACTATCGAAGAAATCAAAGAACGATTTGACAATGATGTCGAACGATTTTCAAACTTAGAAACGGGGCAAGTAGCCACAATCGACGCTACTATTTCTTTAGAATTAATAACCGAAGCTTCAAAACGGATTGTTCCAAATGCTGCAACTATTTTAGATGTTGGCTGTGGAGCGGGAAATTATACTTTAAAAATGTTGTCTAAAGTGCCTGATTTGAATTGTACGTTAGTCGATTTGAGTTTGCCAATGTTAAATCGTGCTTTTGAAAGAGTTTCGGCGACAACAAATGGAAAAGTCGAAATAAAACAAGGCGATATTCGTGTAGCAGATTTAGAAGAAAACAGTTTTGATATTATTTTGGCTGGTGCTGTTTTGCATCATTTAAGAGATGATAACGATTGGGAAACGACTTTTACTAAATTGTTTACATTATTAAAACCAGGTGGATGTTTGATGATTTCGGATTTAATCACACAAGACACGGATTTGTTGAATGAATACACTTGGCAACGTTACGGCGAATATTTGGAAGGAATAGGAGGGGCGGAATATCGTCAGAAAGTTTTGGATTACATTGAAAAAGAAGATTCTCCAAGATCGATGAATTATCAATTGGATTTAATGAAAAAAGTAGGTTTTTCAAAAGTTGAAATTTTACATAAAAATATGTGTTTTGGGGCTTTTGGAGGAATAAAGTAATTGTTTTTTGCCACGAATTATACGGATTTAGTGAAATTAGTGTAATTCGTGGCTAATAAAAAAAACTATGCGTTAATGGGCATTGGATATTTGTTTCTAAGGTCAAAAACTAATTCTGAAGGGCCATTTTTCTGTAGGTAACCTAATTTTTCTACAGCTTCTTCCATGCTTGGAATTTCTCCTTTTGGAATCCACCACATGGCTGTATGCGCTTTTCCGAATTTCTGAAACCATTCTTTTCGGCGTCTCAAAAATTCACTGTGAAAAGTTTTGTACATATAATGTTCCAAAGTTTCAATGCTTTCCCAAACGGATACATTAATGATAATTTGCTCATCATTGTACGGATTCAGACTTGTGGCATTGTAACTGTCAGTTTCGTCTTTTAATCTCCAAACAAAACCTTCGCTTTCTTCGGCTAAAGTGTTTACTGCATCTAAATTATCTACAAATTCTTTCATAATTGGGTCGTTAATGTCGACTCCTTTCATTTTGGCAATATTAATTTCGGCAAGATGATAATGACTCATAGTTTTTATATTCTGGATGAAAGGCAATTTAGCTTTTTTCTGAATAATTATTTTAAGGAAATAAGTTACGTTTGTAACAGTTATGGAACCTGCAAGGTTTTTTAAACCTTGTAGGCCTTTTTTTTAGGTAGGTTTTAAAGATATACCTACAAGGTTTTGGAAACCTTGCAGGAAGTGATTTATAAAATCTGTACAGTTTTATAAACCTGAATTGGGCTTGAAACAAGATTTTCGGTTTTTTGGATAAAATCCTTTAAGTAAGATTGGTTGTTATGTAAGTCTAAACCAATTTGGTCTTTCCATTCTTCCCAAAGAATAAAAACATTTTCTGAAGTGTGTAAATCGTAACGAATACATGCAGCTTCTTTTCTAGTTTCTGTTACTAGATGTGTCAGAAGGTTTTGAATTTCAAGTAAATGTTCTGGTTTACTTTTTAAAATTGCGGTAATCGAAATCATAATTATAGGTTTTTAAAGGTTTCTTCAAGATGTTTCGTATAATTCTCCTTAAAGATAACGATATTTTCTGGTGTAGCGCCTTTTTCAACGTCATGGAAATGGAATCCGTTTATACGTTCCATTCCTGTAAATTTATTCATTTTATGGAAACCAAACATTGCGCCGTCATCAACCGAAGTTTGATCGAAGAATTCTCCCGGAAGTGTAAAAGCCGTTGCTGGAGCATTCCAGCTTGTGGTAAGCATGTATTTGCGTCCGTGCAAAAGTCCGCCAGTTCCGTAATTGATATCTGGATTTACGCGACTTCTTCCATCGCTCTTGTAAATTCCTTTGTTGTGACCTGCTGTGAAAACATCGTCTATGTATTTTTTGAAAAGGTTTGGAAGTTGAAACCACCAAACAGGTGTATGGTAAATGATTACATCTGCCCAAACAAATTTTTCTACTTCTTGGTCAAGATCGATATTGTCTTCTACGTGAGTTGTTTTTATTTCGTATTCGTTGCTTTTTGAAAGAAATTCGGTTGTCCAGTCTTGCACTGTTTTATTGAATTTTCCTCCTGAATGGGCAAATTTTTGCCCGCCGTTAATTATAAATATCTTTTTCATTTTTATTATTGTTTCTTTTGAAAATGGGATGCATGAGGGATAGGAGTGATGTTCTTATTCTTTAAAAAGAAAAAGATTTAGCGGATAGCCCAATTCGTCGCAGCGAAACATTCCCATATTCTAATTATTTAATTTTTTGAGATTTTTTAAACACATAGAAACATAGGTTTTTCTTTCTCGAAAAGTTGATGGAAAGAAACTAGTTCTAACACATGGAGTTTTATGTTTATTGATTCAAATGAAACATCTTTGACAATAACTAAAAACTATGTTTCTATGTGTTTAAAAGTAGAATTATTTTATTTTAGCAATTGCCTGATTGATGAATTCTAATTCTGAAGCTGATAAATCAAAATCCATTGTTTTAGCGTTTGAAATGGCTTGTTCTGCATTTCTTGCTCCAGCTAAAACTATTGCAATTCCTTTTTGTAAAGATGTCCAGCGTAAAACTAATTGTGATAAACTTGCTTCTTTTGCGTGTGCTAAAGATGTTAATTCTTCGACTAGAGTTTTTACTTTTTGAAGATCGAATTGACTGAAATATCCGTTTCTGTGATCGTTTTCTTTTAATTTGCTATCTGTGAAATATTTTCCAGTCAATAACCCTCTTTCCATTGGACTGTAAGCGATGATTCCGATATTTTCTGAAACTGTAAACGGAATTAATTCTTCTTCGATTTTACGGTTCAACATACTGTAAGCCACTTGATTTGATGCGATTTGAATTGTTTTTTGGGCTTCCTGAATTTGTGCAATGTTGTAATTACTAACTCCGAAAGCTCTGATTTTTCCTTGCTGAATTAAACTTTCTGCAGCTTCCATTGTTTCAGAAATTGGAGTAGTAGAGTCTGGCCAGTGAATTTGCAGTAAATCGATATAATCAGTTTGAAGACGTTTTAAGCTTTCTTCAACTTCTTTAATTACGTTTGCTTTTGATGAATATTTGTAAACTGGAATTTTTTTTCCATTATCGTCAGCGTCGAAAAAGAAATCGCCTTTTCCGTTATTGCTGCCGTCCCAAACTAAACCAAATTTAGTAAGTAATTGAACTTTAGAACGATCTTGACTTTTAATGGCTTCACCGATCATTTCTTCGCTTAAACCAAATCCGTAAAAAGGAGCGGTGTCAATTGTAGTTACACCGTGATCGATTGATGCGTGAATTGAGTCGATTGAATCTTTCTTTTCTGTTCCGCCCCACATGGTTCCGCCAATCGCAAAAGCACCATAAGTAATGGTTGATAATTCTAGTTCTGAGTTACCTAATTTTCTATATTCCATGATAGTGATTTTTTTCGTTTAAAATTGATGAGGCAAAATTATACTGTTTTTATGATTCTTATTTGGTATATATTTGTCTTTTTTAGGTATATTTGCATCTTCAAATAAAATGGAATTATGAAAAAAGAAAACTTATATGAACCTTTTACGGTTTCTTTTGAAACGCTGAATGAATATCCAGATGTGGGAGACCGTCATAATTTTTTCGAACTAGTTTATATTTTGGAAGGAACAGGAAGACAGTGTATTAATAAGAATATTTTCGAATACGATCCTGGTCATTTGTTTTTATTGACGCCTGAAGATTGTCATAATTTTACGATTGAAACCGAAACGAAATTTTTCTTTTTGAGGTTTAATGATATTTATTTGAAAAATTCGAGTTTGCAAAATGAAAATATTCAGCGATTGGAATATATTCTTCAAAATGCCAATCATCAGCCTGGTTGTATCTTAAAAAATGATCCTGATAAATGTTTGGTGAAAGTGATGATTGAAGCTATTTGTCGCGAACATCAGGATAAAGATGTTTATAATCAGGAATTGATTCAGCAATTGGTAAATACGCTAATTATTATCGTGGCAAGAAATATTGCAAAATATCTTCCAGAACAAATTACCATAAATACAGAAGCCAAAGCAATGGATATTCTGCAATATATTCAGAATAACATTTACTATCCTGAAAAGATTAAGGCAGAATCAATCAGTGATTATTTCGG
Organism: Flavobacterium sp. UBA4854; assembly: GCF_002399805.1. Classification (NCBI taxonomy): domain Bacteria; kingdom Pseudomonadati; phylum Bacteroidota; class Flavobacteriia; order Flavobacteriales; family Flavobacteriaceae; genus Flavobacterium; species Flavobacterium sp. UBA4854. The sequence continues at coordinate 49,693 of NZ_DHEI01000159.1, read as the reverse complement.
AATTTCGAATACGTATTTAGGTCGTTATTTTAAGAAACATGCGAGCGAAACGATGCAACAATATATCAGTAATTATAAAACGAAACTAATCGAACATCGTTTACAATTCAGTGATAAACGTATTAATGAAATTGCATATGAATTTGGCTTTACAGATGAAAGCCACTTTAATAAATTCTTCAGAAAACAAAAAGGGTATAGTCCGTCTGAGTTTAGAAAGACAATTCGATTGAGTGCTTAGTTTTTTTCGCCACGACCCGAGCGATAGCGAACAGGCGAAGCAATTCCTGAATTTGCACTAATTTTATTTTTGTCACAGATTAATTGGATTAAAAATGATTTTTTTTGCTTATTAATTTTCTCTCGCAGATTTAGCAGATTATGCGGATTTATTTTTTTAATCTGTTTAAATCTGCTAAATCTGCGAGAGAAAAAAAGAAGAATTCGTGTAAATCCGCGTTTTCGCAAAGCGAATCTGTTTTATTCGTGTACTTTAATTTTCTTTACCTACTATAAAATCAAAATGCTCGGTTTTACCCGCTTTTAAATTGTTTATTTCATTTTGGATTAATTCTTCTAATGAATCTGCAACTATTAGGCGTGACCAAGATTCGTTTTGAAGTTCTATGATTTGTCCAAATTTTCCTTTTAATGCTGGATCTGTATCGTACAATAAGTAATCACCATTTCTTCCAGTTGCAAACGGAATCCATTTTGGGTTTGCGTAATTATTAGTGTTGACTTTTTCGAAATCTATTTCTTGTTCTGGCAAATCGTCTTCATCAAATTGTAAATCTTGAATGGAATCCCATTCTTCTTTAATATCTTCAAACGGAATAAGTTCGTATGGCCAATTATTAATTAAAATTTGAAAAGTCGAAGTAACGGCATCATAATCGACATTTTGAACTTTGTAAAAGTTAGCTAATGCTGGCGGAATTGTAATGTCATCTTCTAAAACAGAATGTTGTTGAATGTCCTCTACAGAAATTCCATCTGCAAGATTGTAATAATCATTATCGGTTGAAACAATTTTATTGATTTCTAAAATCCATTCCTGCCATAAAGGTTTGAATGAAGTGAATTCTGCATCAAGTGGTGCGCTGACTTTCTTTTCTTTTTCTTCAGCAGCAGAAATACTTAAACTTGTAATTTTGCCATCTTCTTTATCAAACCAGACACTGATTCCGTTAAGGATAAAAGCGCCGCTTCTGTCTCCTTTAAAGAGTTTTACAAGCTGATTTTTGTTGTTTTCATAGTAATGAAATAATTCTTGCTCTTCAAAAATAAATTCTCCTAAAAAAATACTTTTTGCGCAATAATCATATTCACGAAGTTCGAGTTCAACAGCAAGGCTTTCGACTTTATTTCCTTCTTTAGAAAAAGCCATAATGCCTTGGTCGTCCCAAGTGTAAATATGATTGTATTGTTTTTTAAGATATCTAGATTCTCCTAAAGCTTGTTTTAAAACTGTTATATCAATTGGGAATTCGATGTTTACATTGTTAATCTGAAAGCCTGTTTTGGATAATTCAAGTTTTG
>NZ_DHEI01000159.1:13073-47969 GCF_002399805.1 Flavobacterium sp. UBA4854 | reverse complement strand
TGAGTGTGTTTGTTTAATTCGGGATTGTAGATTCCAGTATGGTCCAAACGGTCAATACGAACTTTTCCACTTGCGTGAATGATGTAGTTGTTTTCCATGATGATACCAACATGAGTAATATTTCCTTCGTCATTATCAAAAAAAGCTAGATCGCCTGGTTCACATTCTTCAATAAAACTTAACGGATCGCCTTCAAGTGCTTGCTGAGAAGCGTCACGATGAATTTTATAGCCGTTTAATTTGTAAACCATTTGAGTAAAACCAGAACAGTCAATGCCAAAAGGTGTTTTTCCGCCCCATAAATACGGAGCATTCAAGTACATAAAAGCGGTTTTAATTAAAGCGCTTTTAGGTTTAATGCCACTGGTTTTGGTTCCTTCAAAATCAAAGTTGGAAGTATTGATTTCGCTATTGTTTAAAAAAGATAATGAAGCTCCAAGCGGAATTGGAAGCAATAGATTATTTGGAGCAGTGATATAATCAATTAAATCGGCATTTAAAATAATTGACTCTTTACTCAAAAGATCAAATTGCTCTTTTGTAATTTCCTGATATTGCTTAGAATCTACCCAGCCTTCATAGTCATCAAACTGAATCCTGATTCGCGCCCATTGATTTTTACGTTCTAAAATTTCGATATGCTCGCCAAACAAAAGTTGTGTGACAATTTCACTTCTGTCGCTAGCTTCAGCGCGAACGGGTACTATGGCTAAATTGCAAATTCCAAACATTTAAGGAAATTTATAAGTTGAAAATCAGGAGCTGCATTTATAACTCCTGATTTTTTGAGATATTGTTTTAAGCTCTTTCGATAACAATTGCTGATGCGCCACCACCACCGTTGCAAATTGCGGCAGCTCCAGTTTTTGCATTGTTTTGTTCTAAAACATTAAGTAAAGTTACAATTATACGTGCTCCAGAAGCTCCAAGAGGATGTCCTAAAGAAACTGCACCACCGTTTACGTTTACTTTATCGTTATCAAGATTTAATATTTTTGCATTGGCTAATCCAACTACAGAGAAAGCTTCGTTAAATTCGAAGAAATCAACATCTGAAATTGAAATTCCTGCTTTATCTAAAGCTTTTGGTAATGCTTTTGCCGGACTTGTTGTAAACCATTTTGGTTCTTGTGCAGCATCTGCGTAGCCTTTTATGTAAGCTAAAGGTTTTAAACCTAATGCATTTGCTTTTTCTTCAGACATTAAAACCAAAGCAGCGGCTCCGTCATTAATTGTAGAAGCATTTGCAGCGGTTACAGTTCCGTCTTTAGTGAAAACTGGTGCTAAAGATGGAATTTTATCTAATTTAACATTAGTATATTCTTCGTCTTTAGAGAATATAATTGGTTCGCCGCGTCTTTGAGGAACTTCAACAGGAACAACTTCATTGTCAAATTTTCCAGCGTCCCAAGCTTTTGCGCTTCTTTCATAAGATTGAATTGCAAATGCATCTTGTTCTTCACGGCTGATTTTGTATTCAGATGCACATAAATCGGCGCAAACTCCCATTGCGTTATTGTCGTAAGCATCTGTCAAACCATCTTTCTGCATTCCATCAAGCATAGTTGCAGGACCAAATTTATTTCCAGCACGCATTTGTACATAGTGAGGAATTAAGCTCATGCTTTCCATTCCGCCCGCTACAACAATTTCAGCGTCACCGCATGCGATTGCTTGAGCAGCAAACATTACGGCTTTCATTCCAGATGCACATACTTTGTTTACTGTTGTAGCAGCAACTTCTTCTGATAATCCGGCAAATAATGCAGCCTGACGTGCTGGAGCTTGTCCGACACCCGCCTGAATTACATTCCCCATGAAAACTTCATCGACTAATTTTGGGTCAAGGTTAATTTTTGAAAGGGCTCCTTTTATAGCAGCAGCGCCTAATTTTGGTGCAGGTACAGTAGATAACCCGCCCATGAAACTTCCGATAGGTGTTCTAACGGCAGAAACGATAACAACTCTTTTGTTCATTTTCTGTTTAATAATAGTTAGTAAGCAAATTTAATGTTTATTTGAATAAATTCAAATTTTGTATTGAATCGAGCTGAATTTAAATTTAGGGTGAAATTTTTGTTAATTCTATTCGTTTGATTGTGAAGTGTTTTGAAAAAAAGATTAAAAAAAACTAAAAAAACTCAAAAAAAAGCTTGTGAGAAATGGAATGTTGTTATACATTTGCACTCGCAAAACGGAAGCAATTCCTTGAGCAAGGAGAGGTGCCAGAGCGGTAATGGAGCAGATTGCTAATCTGTCGACGGGTAACCGTCGCCAGGGTTCGAGTCCCTGTCTCTCCGCTTAATTTTTGCCTCGGGGTGTAGCGTAGCCCGGTTATCGCGCCTGCTTTGGGAGCAGGAGGCCGCAGGTTCGAATCCTGCCACCCCGACTACAATTGAAATAATGGTCGCATAGCTCAGCTGGATAGAGCACCTGCCTTCTAAGCAGGCGGTCGAAGGTTCGAATCCTTCTGCGATCACAAAAAACCATTCGTCTCGAATGGTTTTTTTGTTTTTATGTAAATAGTTTTGATTTCTATTCTTAGAAATTTTGAAATAATGGTTCCATAGCTCAGCTGGATAGAGCAACGCACTTCTAATGCGTAGGTCGAAGGTTCGAATCCTTCTGGGATCACTGAAACTGATTTTTTAAATTAGTTTAAACGTTGAAAACCCGCATCATTACTACGATTCGGGTTTTTTTATTCCCTTTCATATTTTCAAAAACACTCAAAAGTGCCCTAATTTTTATGGATTATTTGTGGCATTTTATCTTTTAAAAAAAAGCTGCCACGAAAAACTGTTTAACTTGTTGTTATTCAATATGTAAAGCTGGTTAACGACTTGATTTAGAGATGTTGTAATTCGATATTTATTAACTTTTAAATTGTTGAATTATGTTAGAAAACAGTTTTGGAATCATCTTCTTTTTGAAGAGCTCCGCAAAAAGCACTAGTGAAAGATATATTTATATCAGGATTACTGTTAATGGTGTGCCTAAAGAAACCTCTACGAAACGAAAATGGAATATAAACCGCTGGGAACAGAAAACAGGACGTGCAATAGGAAACAAAGAAGATGCTAAAGCGTTAAATTTCTTTTTGTACTCACTGGAAATTAAAGTCAGAAAGCATGCGGATTATCTAGAGGAAAAGCAGGAATCTCTGAACAGCGTAAAGCTGATCAACTTTATTTTAGGTAAAACCAGACTGAAAACTACGGTTCTTCAGGAATTTCAGCTTCACAATGATCAGATGCTTGCTCTAGTGAAAAAAGGAGAATATGCTATCGGCACCCATACCCGATTTGAAATATCAAAAAAACATATCAAAGATTTTATGATGTATAAGTACGGAGTGGAGGATATGGAGTTTAATGAGCTTAACTTTGAATTTGTAAAAGACTATGAGTTTTATCTCAAGACAGTGAAAAACAACGCTAATAATACAGCGCTTAAATACATTACCAATTTTAAGAAAATTGTTCTAACGGCGATGGATAAAGAAATTTTAACTATAGATCCTTTTAAGCGTTTTAAAGGCAAAAAGACAAGAGTGCCGAAAAAGCCGCTGACAGGTCTTGAATTATCGCTTTTAGAAAAGCATAAATTTTCTACCGACCGCCTTGGAGTAGTAAGAGATGTTTTTGTCTTTCAGTGTTATACTGGTCTTGCCTATATTGATGTATTCAATCTGAAACAATCAGATATAAAAGAAGGTATTGACGGAGAACAATGGATTTTGACTGAAAGGCAGAAAACAGGAAGTCCCATTAATATTCCTCTGCTTCCAAAGGCAGCGGAAATTGTAAATAGATACAAAAATCATCCGCTTTGTGTTGAAAGAAATTCCGTTCTTCCTGTGAGTTCAAACCAGAAAATGAATGAATATCTTAAAGAAATAGCTGACTTATGTGGCATTAAAAGCAATTTAAATACCCACAAAGCTAGAAGAACATTTGGAAGCACTATAACTTTAAATAATAATGTGCCAATCCATGTTGTTAAAGAAATGCTGGGACACCAATCGGTTAGCCAGACAGAAGAATATGCGTTGACGGAGCAGATTTCTATTGGACGTGAAATGCAGGGGTTAAAGCAGAGACTGGCAGACAAGGAAGATGTTTCGGGTGAAGTAACTTTAAAAACAATTGAGAGAATGGAGAAAGAGTTGATTAAAATGAAGAAAAAGCTTGGTTTGATGAGACAATAACTTTTATTGAAAAATGGAAACAAGAAAAGTTCCTTTTTTGTTAAAGGGACTTTTTATTTTCCACTACGGCATAATTTTATTTAGATCATTCATAAAAAGATTTAAATAAATTGGCGTATTCTCAAGTTAATTATTTTGCATTTTGACTCGCAAGTGGTTTGTATGCATTGCAATGGGTTACTGCCTATCTCAACGGTGCCATGGAGCAGTTGGAAGGGCAGATTCCCTCTGCTAAAATACGATGGCAAGAATTTCGTTGCCCCAGATGTATTATGTTTTGTCGGGAAATGTTTTTACGCTCGACATCAATAATTGGCTTGAGCCTAAGATTGTCTGCATGGGAAATAATCCCAAGAAAATACAGATTTACGGCGCCGTATTATCGCTTTACGTGAATAATGGTTCCAAATTGTTAATTAAATTGTTTATAATAACTTAAAAAAGAAATAATTATAAATAAAATATTAATATAAATTTACACTTTAAGATGGGTTTAGAACCTTCAGAGAATTAAATGTTCGATCATGAAATATGGTTTTAAATTTTTTACAGCTAGAAAGTAAAAGTCGAAGTGAATGAAATTTACGCCCTAGCCTTGAAAGTTTTGAATCGGACACATAAATTTTTATAAAAACATAAGGTAATCTTATATCTTAAAATCCCCTCAAGTTTATCGAATAATGCCTATTGCTATAGTATTGGTCATTATTAATATCAGATTTTTTATCTAGTGATTGGCTGATAGATATTTATCACCATTATACTATTTTGTTCAACCGCGTAATGTTTATTGCGTAAAAACACTTATTATGTCAAGAGAACATGTAAGCCATGATGATATCGAGAAATTTGCGAAAGACCGAGTGAATTTACCCAAAGAGTGGGCTGACGAGTATCGCGCACAAGCCAAAAGGTTGCGAGACAAGCTTTCAACTTACGTATCTGAACATCCTGATTTTACTTTAAAAAAAATGTTGATCTCTGGAAGTTTGGCTAAAGGAACAGCTTTGCGAACACTAAATGACATTGATGTAGCGTGTTATATTAGTGGCGCCGATGTTCCTCAAGATATAGAAGAGTTATTGGAATACCTTGCAGAGAAATTACGATCAGCTTTTCCAAACTTTACTCCAGATCAAGTTAAACCTCAAACTTATTGTGTAACAGTTTCTTTTAAAGGATCTGGATTGGATGTTGATATTGTGCCTATTTTATATGATGGAGATCCTGATTGGTATGGAAATCTAGTTAGCCAGGAAGATGGTTCTTTTTTAGAAACTTGTATCCCCAGACACCTTGAATTTATTCGGACACGTAAAGCTAAAGATGCTGATTTTTCTCAGGTGATCAGATTAGCTAAATACTGGGTCAAAAATATGAAAACAGAACGGGATGGTTTCAGGTTGAAGTCATTTATGGTAGAACTTATAATGGCTAAACTGCTTGATGAAGGAAAGAAATTTAATGACTACCCTGAAGGGCTGCAACATTTCTTTTCATACTTGGCAACCAGTAATTTGACGGACATTATTTATTTCACTGATTATTATAAGAAAGGAGATATACCCACACACAGTGAGCCGATCAAAATTATTGATCCAGTAAATCCTAAAAATAATGCATCTAAACTTTACACACGTAAGCAAGCCGATATGATTGTGGATGCTGCTTTGGATGCAGGTGATGCCATAGATGCAGCTTTAGCAGCTACCACAAAGGAGAAAACGGTTTATTATTGGCAGAAAGTTTTTGGTTCAACATTTCAAATTTAATTATCATGAGCTCAAGTTATACTTCTACACAGGCATTTACAATAACACATGCCAAGCATTTAGCATCAAAGGTGGCTGCTGATTTAAAACGCATGCAGCGATTTTACGGAGCACCATCTGATTTAAAAATTGCTGACCTCGAAACTGAATTAATCGAATTTCTGCGAAATGGTTACTTAGATAACATTACTTATGGATATAAAAGGGATGGTAAATGGATAGAACCAACGCTTAAATACACTGCCAAAGACCTAAATGGAATGAGCTATGCGGATGATGATCCAGGGAAAGTGCGACCAAATGCAAATGTCAGCGGTGCCTCTTTTTCTTCATATCTGGTACATAATTCAAAGTATGATAACATGACTGATTCCGAACGTAATTCATTTGAAAAGACTCTTCCAATCAACAGGACGGGCGCACCGTATCCTGGAATTAGTGGTTATATGGATTCTGATAAATCTTATTCTTCAGGCGGAAAAGGGCTTGATCGTTCATCTTTAAAAAGTTATTAATATGAATAATTTAAAGCCATCTTTTTCGGAGTTGTTTGAACAAACTATATCGTTTCCAGATCCGGAAATGAAATCACGATTTGAATTACTAGTTGGACTTGATGACAAAAAGGAAATGCTGTCGAAAACGCTTGGGATTTTAACAAACGTTTCCGGTATTAAAAAATGGAAAGAAAAATTCCATCCTGAGAGCAATATTATTTTGGATATGGTACTACGCCGTCCGCCATTAGTTATTTTGGCTGGGGACGTGGGATGCGGAAAATCGGAACTTGCTTATACTATTGGTGATGCGGTAGCCCGACTAGAAAAAATTGATATTGAACTTTTTCCATTGAGTCTATCTACCCGTGGTCAAGGCATGGTTGGACAAATGACTCAACTTGTATCTGCCGCATTTGAATATACAATTGAAAGAGCTAAAAAACTTAAAGGAAGTGGAAGTTCTTCTAACGGTGCTGTAATTTTATTGGTTGATGAAGCTGATGCCTTAGCACAATCACGGGAAAATAATCAGATGCATCATGAAGATAAGGCAGGTGTAAATGCATTTATAAGGGGAATTGATGGTTTAGGTAACGGAAAACTACCAGCTGCTGTTATCATGTGCACTAATAGGCCTGAAGCCCTTGACCCTGCAATAAAGCGACGTGCGGCTTTAATCCTAATATTCGAACGGCCTTCAGATGAGCAAAGGAAAAGTGTTCTTCTAAAGCCATTACTTGAATTAGGGCTAAATGAGAAAGATGTAGATTATATTGTGGAGTTGACAGGTAAGACTGGAGAACGCAATTATGGCTTTACTTTTTCCGACCTAACACAAAGGCTGTTACCATCAATTGTATTGGATGCTTATCCTGAGAAAGCCGTTACAATGGAAAGTGTATTACAGGTTATAAAGGGAATTGCTCCTACAACACCATTCAAAGAAGAGTAAAATGACTAAAATTGATTTAAAAATGTTATTTGCCGGCCTGCAAAATCAAATGGTGGCACAGCTTAATACTAATCGTGAATTTATTGAACATCCGGGGTCAAAAGGGGATTCACTCGAAAACGCTTGGATTGATTGGTTGCGTAACTATTTACCGAACAGGTATAGTGTTGATAAGGCTATTGTAATTGATAATGACGGTAATACGAGTCACCAAATAGATATTGTAATTTACGACAATTGGTTTACTCCATTTATTTTTTCTCAAAATGGCTTTCATTACATTCCAGCAGAAGGAGTTTACGCAGTGTTTGAAGTAAAGCCAGATATAGGTGGCACTTCAGATGGGAAACCGAATATTCAATATGCTGCAGAAAAGATTGAAAGCGTTCGTTTATTAAAAAGAGAAGCAGCAAGTTTTATAAATGGAGGTATAAAATTTCCTCCACGTCCACTTACCAAAATTGTAGGAGGTATTTTATGCAATACCAATTCTTTTACTCACAAAAATAATAATACGATAATTTCTCATTTAAAAGATAATAGTGGACTAAAAAGTATCGATATGGGATGTGTCGCAGATTATGGAAGTTTTTTTGTAAACTATGAGCCTAATGAGGAAATCAATGTAGCAGGACAGGATGCTTATCTCGATTTTTATAAAAACCGAATCTACAAAGAGATTAAGTTTAGCAAAACAGAAAATTCACTTGTTACATTTTTTATGCAGCTCACTAGGTATTTACAACAAGCTATCGGAACTATTCCTGCAATTAATCTCCAATCCTATCTTGACGAGATTGGCGAGCAGATTGACGAGCAAATTTAAGTTCATTGGTTGTGCCCACAACTATTTGCCTGGCTAGTCATTAGGGAAAGTATAATTCTATTTAAGCTAATCCGGCTTTTTTGATTAAGATTAAAGATGAAAAAAATAGGAGAGGACTTAGCCGTTTGACAACCTAATTGCACAAAACCTTATCATTCACCTGCAGCATGCCTTTTATAGTGATGACGCTCTGGTCGGTCTCAGGATCTAAAAAGATAAGCCCCTGCTGGTCTAAAAGCATCAGGGTTTCCAGCAGCATAACCTGTTTCTGTTTTTTGGCATTGAGCAGGCCCTGTGCATATTGGAAGCTTTTAAAGGCGGGAGATACCTGCTGTGCGAGCTCTTCCAAAGAACAGCTCCTGGCATAACTGCAGGCTAGTACCTGAAGCACTTTCTGGATGATCGCTGATGTTTCCATTGGATTAAGTTTTTTAATTATTTACGGAAATAAATGCACTGTGGTTTTAACACAGTACATGATCTGCATAAAACTTGCGGCCTGAGTTTCGTCTGTAAGAATTCTGTATATAATTTGCTGTACCAAAAAAAGTGCCATCATTATGGAAAACCGTAAGATCTTTTATAGGACGTTTTTTAAGTTTGCCCCAAACCAGACTATTTAATCATGATAAAAACTATTCTATTTTACATTTTATTCTTTTTTAGCGTATTAACAGCAGATGCGCAGAACAGCAGACTGGTGGCAAGCTGCTGCGAGGAAAAAAAGGAAGAGATGGGCAGATGCACCGGAAACGCCTACTGCAACGCATGCTCCAACTGCAGCAGATGTGCGCACTGTTCCAGCGGGGGAAGCTGCGGGGTATGCGCTTCTTATTCGGCGCCCGTGAGATACACTGCGCCGCGCAGCTATAATAGAAGTTCAGGCGTTTCAAAGGGGACTTCCAAAGCTTCCTTGAAAGCCTCTTCAAAAAACAGTCTCCATATAGCTCCGAAAAAAGAACCGGTCGCTGTAAAAGTGAAGGCGGTTTACCACTCCGAAGATATGCTGGCCGTCAGTTCCGATAATGTAAAGCTACTTGAAGAGCCGGGAAACGAATACGGGGTAATTGAAGTGCTGAGGAAATATGCAGTACTAAAGGTGATAGCCATAGATGAGGAGTGGCTTCAGGTGGTGGTGATCGAGTCGAAGAATTTCGGGTACGTGAATGCGAAGTTTGTGTATAAGATTTAGGAGATGGGGCAGAGCGGTAGCCGCAATAGACCTAAAGCTGATAATTCTGGAGGATAACCTTTAGTTTTTTTAATTTTGGCTGGCTTGCGCTGTGAATTGGGACATTATTATAATTCATCTCACTTTTATATCTTAAGGGATAAGTGTTTTTTAATTGTTTGAAAATTATATTTTTCTGTCAAATGTTTTGTTTTCTTTAGGCTTGTGTTTGATTTAATAATTTAGAGTCTCGATAATTTTTTTTTATTGCGCAGAATTATTGCGCACTTGTGTAAGAACTTTGGTTTATTAAAAAATATAAAAGATTTTGTAAATTATAAAACGTAACGTTATGGGTAAATCTATTAATTATATGGAAAAGCTATCCACTGGATTTTCACTTGCTGACCTTGGATACCGGGATTACATTGCAGCACGCTTTTTGCTAAATAACCATTTTATCGTCCAAGGGCTAACACTTGCAAGTACGGCTGTTGAAAAATATCTGAAGGCTGTGATCGTATTTAACCTGCAGGAAAGAGAATGGTACAATTATCATTTTGACAGATTTGAGAAAATCAAAAGTCTGCTGGCCAAAGTTAACCATGATGTAACCGAAGAGTTTGATCCCCTTTTCTTGGCCATATTGGAGAAAGCATTTAAGATCAGATATTACGATAGACTTGAAAAGCCGATTTATATAGGGTTTTACATTAATCAATTTATAGGGGAATTGGATCATACAATCCACTATTTGGAAACGTTCATTTTTAATACTCAAAGTGGAGGACAATCAATGACCGATTACAGTAAAGCAGTAAGAAAGAAAGATTCAGGTCTTTATCATAATAATTTTGTGCTAAATAATAGAAATAAAAAAGATTTTATGGAAAAACCTGATACAGGATTTTCTATATACCTCAGTATAGGTCCAGTGATCCAAAAGGAAGAAATATCAAAAGGCGGAAGCATCAGAAACAATTATGATGGACGGATTGCAGAATTCAGAGAATTTGGCCCAGAGCTTACATTCTTAGAATAGCTGCTAGGAATTGTTAGATTTGTTTGTTAGAAATATGATTTTGACCTTTCAAGAGAGAAAATAGATCAAAGCTTTCATAACAGCAGAAAAGTAATAGGGAGAGGGAAAAAATACCAGATGGCCTAAAAAGCAGCTATGCTTTTTTTACACTTACCATTTTAACCTTTCTAGGCGGTGTATTTTTAATCCTATTGAAATTGCTGAGTAATTGAGACCGACAATCAAGAGCAGTTAATTTAAGTATGAGAGATTAGGTAATTGGATTATTTTTTTGTTTGACAATACTGCTAGCGGGAAAGAGTGAAGAGTTTACGCCTAATAGCAGATCGGAGAGGATTCTGCCATATTAAGCTGGACAAATTATTATTAAGAAAAAGTGCTATAAATGCGCAAGTATGTTTACTAATTAAATTTTATGCTATGAAATTAGAGCAATGGGTTCTATTTATTGATATGCTTGGCTATCGGGATATTAATGGAGGAATTAAAAACAGGCAGGACGCTGAAGATTTTATCGCTTTTATGAAGTCCAATGTCGAAATTTTTAAAATGCAGGACCGACCGGAGGTTGTGGAAGGCTATAAGAAGGGAATTTATGATCTGTATGCCTTTTATGAAATACAAGTGGTATTTATTTCGGATTCCCTTATCATTAATTATCTGCCTAGAGAAATTGAAGAAATTCCGGAGCATAACAGATTAACGCATTCAGCGAATACTCTTTTTATAATAATTAAAAGACTCCAGACTTTTCTATTTAATTGCATGAAGGAGAAAGGCATCATAGTGCGTGGCGGAATTTCAAGCAAATTCTGTCTTGTGGATGGTAACTTCGCTGTAGGTGAGGGACTTATCGAAGCCTACATAGTGGAATCTACAGTGGCTAATTATCCAAGGATATGTCTAAGTAAAGAAATTGCGGCAAATAAAGAGCTGCTTGAACGTTTTGATAAAATCTGTTCTCTGATTTACAAGGAAGATACATTTCTGGGAAATGACAACGGGGTGCTTTATCTTGACTATCTTAAACACAATCTAAAGGAGCCGGATGAAACTGAGCTCCAGAGGAGGGTAAAAGATTCCTTTTTCAAACTCCACAGGGAAACTATTAAAGCTAAGCTGTCGGATATAGATGCTAGGATTAATGTTGCCGATGATTCTGACGCACCTGCACTGAAAAAGGTCAAGGAGAAGATTATGTGGTTAAAGAATTACCATAACAGTGCTCTTGCACAGTTTCATGAGTATGTAATATAAAGTATAAGGTAAAAGAAAAACCGCCCTTATTAGTTAGGGCGGTTGGTTTTGTCCGTTTCTTATTTAATTTCTTCTATTAATGGAGCACACTCCAAATGGAAGCGAGCTCCAAAAATTAATTATCAGACACACGACAGTATTTTAGAGTTAATCGATCAGATTGTCAATTTTCAAAAACTATTCAAAACTTGCAGCTATTGCTTTCTAACTTATGAAGTAATGGCTAAATATACTTTTGCCACTCCCTCAATATAATTTTCTTTTAGTCCTGCTGCTAGTTGTGCCTGAAGTTTTTTACATTTTCTAAATGCTTTTAAATAATAGGTGGTTTTATTATATAATACCCAGTAGATATTAAAATTGTCATAATTGTAGGTTTCCATATTCATCAGCCAGTCATAGTAGTCCCTGTCTGCTGCTCTGCATGAAAGGCTGCGGATTTCCGCTGTAAATTCCAGATCGAATTTAAAGATCAGACTGATGAGTCTGTCCAAATGATAATTTCTTAATTCTTTTCTTGTTCCAAGGAAATTCCTGCTGTAGGGCTCTTGGGTATAATCTGGAGTCCTGTCAATGTATTTTTGTAATAGGGCGCCGTCAAAATCTATTATGTCATAGACCGTGTAGGAATAGTAAATGCTTGTGCTGAAATTTTTATGCAGTTTGTTTAGGATTCCCTTTTTTATCCTGTTTTGGGTGCGTCTGGTCAATTTAGGTATTATAGATACCAACGCTGAAAATTTATTGTTTTTGCAAAAATCATCCGCATTAAATTTATCTGTTGAAAAGAGGATTTTCAGCTCATTCTCCAATGTTTCGCCATTTGGAAATTTTTCGCAGTATCTGGCAACGGCTAGGCCGAAAGTATCGCTGTTATATCTTTCGTGCGTTATCATAATCTGGATTATTTTTTTTAGATTTTCAGCGCTGATCATTTGGATATTGTCCAGAAAAAAAATAAGATATTCAAGCGCGGTGAAATACCAGTGATTCAGTTTCTCGGCAAGGGTCAAATATTTATTTAAAAGTATATTTCTGGATTCTTCATCGATTTCGATCATTGAAATGATCAGCAGGTAATTCTCAACTATCCTGGCGATCTTTCTGTTATGGGAATGATTTTTTTCATCAAAGCGCTGTCGGATCAGTTCAGCTGACAGCAATAAATTGTCGATATACAGGGATAGCTGATCGCATACGGTTTCAGCTGATTCCAGTTTTACGGATTTTAAGCGATATTTCTTTATTAATCTATGGACATACTTGGGTTCTGCGTGAAAAAGCCACATATCGATTATCGTATATTCAAAATGCTCATATTTTGAAGAACTCGAGTTCTTGATTGAATACAAGGCAAATATACCTTCCATTGTTTTGTTTACCAATGTTTCAAACTCTTTATATTCATTATATATAAGCAGATTGAATTCTATAAAATTATAGGCCCGCAAAAAATCAATTACCAATATTCTGTCAAAACTGTTGCTTGAACTTCCGCCAAGCTGGTCATTGGTCCACATATTGCGGATATCGGTTAGGGTATTGTCCACCGCTAAGACACTGTTTGGAACCAGCCTATTTTCTTTAATTAAAGTAAGAACATCATGGAGATATCCAGGGATTAAAATCTCATCTAAAATAAAATTTTGGTTCTCAAGCTCTTTTAAGATTTCGGCACTATTTGGGGTATAAGTATTATTGAAATGATTTTTTAGCTGCAGCAGATTGTATTTCGCCACGATATATATGCCTGGATTGTCGGTAATCTTAATTTCTTTCAGCAGACTGCTGTATTGGCTGTAGGACTGTTCATAGTCATTCATCAGAAAGTGGGCATATGCCTTTTTCAGCCTGCTTTCAGCATTTGCATTTGGCAGTGGGGTGTTTAGCAATTTCTCCGTCTTTAGCAGGTTAAGCTTTTTGTATGTGCATCTTTCGCATTGGCAATTGCCCGATAAAAACAGATCATGCACGCAGAGGCGTCTGGCTTCTTTGTTCCCAGTGCCTCTCCATTCAATGTGCGTTATTAGGTTCAACTCAAAAAAATCAAGAATCCTATGCAGTTTTTTTTGTATGTCCTCTACATTTTTATACAGCTCACCTTTTTTCTGGAGGGAAATTTGATTTTTTTTCAGGCTAAGATTCTGAAATAAATCATATAAGCTTTCATTATTTGTTGTCAAATTTTCGCCATATAAGGATGTGCCTCTGCCAATGAATGAAAGTATTTTGTTGATGATAAAAGTAGGAAACACATTAATGCCTTGATAAGAATCCAATATTTTGTCAAAAGCGTCAATAATATTCAGTTCATTTCCAATTTTATAGATTTCATCGTAGTTTGCAGTAGTGTTTATTTTTATTTTGTTTTTATGAATCTGCGTTCTTCTGGAATTTTCCAGATCAGCAAGAAATCTCTCAAAATTCTCCAGACAAAGCGTATTTGATGCGGGAATGTAAACCTGGAGAGATTCTTTGCCTGATTTAACCTGTTCCTTGATCCTGTCTTCGAGACTGTGGTCAGTCTGAACCGGATACCAATAGACTATTTTTGTCCTGATATCGCATACGAAAAATATAAGAGGTTCAGAAAGCTCATAATAGTAATAATTGGCATGTCTGATCGACATTTGAAAAGAAAATGTATCATCGTTCTTAATAGTGACATTCCCATTGGTCCCCTTGCACTGAATTAAAAAAAGAAGCTCCCTTTTTACATCTTTATTTATAACTTCAATATAAAAATCAGTGCCCCAGTCCTGGCTTGAGTCGGTTTTATTTTCTCCTAAATCTAGGTTTTTACGAACAAACAGGTCTCTTAAAGTTCCAAGTATTGTATCATTGGCAGTTTTTTCGATGTAATTGTTGCTGAGAGCAAGCGGATAATCAATCATATGACTGGCATTATTTTAAGGTTCAGGTTCAGTATATATAGACTTCATGATTTACTGTCAAATGCAAATATCGTTTGAATTAATTTAATCTTCGGTAATTGAAAAATTATTGTTCCCTTCAGCGGCAATTTGCAATGTCGAAAATTGAGCAATTTATTAAATGGCATTTGGTTAAGAACACACTGACAGGCAGCTATTATTTTAACGGAATCATTTTCCATTTCTAAAAATTGCAATCCTTTTTTATTTTGAATTTTATTTTCGCTGGCGCTATCCGATAATCGGGTAGGCCAATATGATGAAAAATTAGTTTCAATGTACATTTACAAATCTCGAAATTAAAATTTATAGGTCTTTACGTGAAACCGTAATTTAAACAATAATAAGTTATATTTCAATTTCTCTATAAACTATTGCTTTCGTTTCATATTATCCTTTTTTTAGGCATTTTGAGAAGGGATAAAGATGGATTTTAAAGCACTGGATAGCAAAGGCAAATTGCAGCTTTCATTGATAAGAAAAACCCGTCGGATAGCATTAGCCTGAAAAATAAGGGAGTCATATAATCCAGTCCGCTCGCTCTAAAGCAGGAGGACTTTTTAGTATTATTAAGCCATAAAAGAAGCTTATAAAAATCGGCTTTGCTTTCAGTTTAATGTCTTTTCACCTGTATAATGTCTATACTGCCTTAACTTTTTGTTGCTTTTACGGGAGGTATTCCATTTAAATAGTTGCACCGATTCTGCACCCAAATTCACATAATTAATTATAATACTATATCTTTCCAAAATGTGTATTAAAGATTCGAACCTACAGCTTTGAACCCTGTAATATGAAGTCTTTTTTTAATTTGTATTTGAAATTGCCACGATTTTGCCCTGAAAATATGAGCTGTTTTGAGCACACTAAAATTAATCTTTTGATTGTGAATGTTTTAAAAAGCAGAAATATAAATTGAAACATATTGCTTGAAATTCCTGTATTTGCTGATGTTTAGCTCGTATAAGTGCTGAAATTTAGTTACTTATTTTTTTTGGATAATATTTTAAATCTGCAACAAAATCATGTCTTTTCTTACAAAGGATCGAAGGTTCGAATCCTTCTGGGATCACTTTATAGGATGATCATTTTTGATCATCCTTTTTTGTTTTGTACCTATTTTGTTTATTTTTAGTTGTTTATGGTTAAAAAATATTAATGGTATGAGAATAGCAATACTTGGAACTCATAAGGTTGGTAAAACCACATTAGCAGAAAAACTGCATGAAACTCTTCCTTATTATGAGTTTTATTCAGAACCTTATTTTGAATTGCAGGAAATGGGTTTTGATTTTTCTGAAACGCCTACTGCAGATGATTATATAATCCAGTTAGAACATTCTTTAAAGCAAATTGTAAGAAGTAACAGAAACGCTATTTTTGACCGCTGTCCAATTGATCTTTTAGCATATGCTTTAGCGGTCGATGATAAATTAAATTTTTCGTCAATATTTAATAAAATTCAAAATGCAATTAAAGAAATTGATGTTTTTGTATTTGTTCCTACTGAAAAGCCAGATCGAATTTTGTGCTCAGCCTCTGATTTGCCTGAACTGAGGTCTGAAGTAAATGATATTATCGGAGAATTAATTGATGATTTTGATTTGGAAGTAATTGAAGTAGGAGGAAGTTTATCTGAAAGATTAAATCAAATTCAAAATAAAATAGAAACATTAAAGAGATAAAATAAATAAAGACCAAACGTTCTTGAATGCTTGGTCTTTATTCGTTTGTAATATTTGTTTTTTATGCAAATTACATTTGTCAATAATTGTCAAATTCTCTTCGTTTGTAAAAAGTATCGTCATTACTTTCAGAAGCAAGGCGCGATTCTTCAGTAGGATAATAAGAATTCAATACTCTTCTTTCGTATTCCCTATCAAAATCATTTTGCCAGTTATATCTGCTTGTTTTTCTAAATGTATCATATCCAATATTGTTGGCCATGACAATTTTAGTGTCTTTATTTATACTCACAGAACCGATTGGTATAATAATGTGGCTGTCTCCATCTTTATAGATAAATTCCTTTCCATTTTCATTCGCAATTGCATCATGTACTTCATTATGACTGTCTTCTATTAATCCTTTATCAAGATTAACGTCTAGATAAACAACACGTTGCATATCTTTATTAACCCAAAGGTTATCAATTTTTCCTATTGTGCGGTTGTCTGCGTCTACAATTTTCCAACCTCTTACATCAGAATAGTTTGAAGCAACTTTATAATCAGAAAGCTCGTCTAATCTGTATAAATTTCTATCTTTATTTTCCATAGTTTCTTAATAATTTGCTGTACTATCTGCACTTGAATTGTTTTCGATTTCCATTCTGTTTTCGTTTTGCACTTGATCATCTTTCAAAAAGACATAGTATACAAGTGCTGAGATTAATAGGACTGCTACAATCCATGGCCAAATTGGCTTCTTTTTCTCAATTTTAATTTCTGCCATAACCTGTATTTTTATTATGAATATTTAATTTTATAATAAAGGTACAAATGGAGATTGCGTTTGAAAGTATTTAATTTCATATAGAAGTTATACAATTTCCAGTTAGATAGAAATTGATTTACAATGTTTTGTGAGCTTAGTTGTTTGAAATGTATTTATTGAAATTGTTTTTGTCTCTTTAGTTAAACCAATGTTTATGGGAGTTTCTTATGTTCTTAAATTGTTTTGCAGTAAATTGCTTATTCATTTTTAATTCTAATAACAAATAAAATTTTTACTACACCCCATGAATGAAGGAATAAATTTTTACCGAAATGCCAAGAAAACAAGAAGCCTACTTTTATATGCTAGTGCATTAAGTATTTTATTAGCGATTGCATTTTTATACGGAATAGGAACTTTTGATGGAATATTTAAAATAAAACTATCGGTTGCTTTAGGTGCTATTCTTTTAATAATGCTTGTTTTGATATTTAAAATGCTTACAAGTATAAAAGACAAATCTCCATTAATTCAAATAGATTCAAATGGTTTTTCTGGAAGGACAACTCCAGTAGCTAAAGCTTTCGGAAGAATAGAGTGGCAAGACGTTACCGATGTGCAGCTAAATAAAGTAGGGGGTGATACTTTGGTTGCTGTTACAATTGATAATATAGCAAAGTATGACGGCCGCGCGTCTAAGTTTCTTTGGAAAATGGCTTATGACGAGCAAAATTCGAAATTGAATATAATGTACTCCGCTTCAGAAATTGAAATTAATGCAGATGAATTGTATAAGTTATTTTTAGAATATTGGAAAAAATAAAAATAGTCTGTTATAAAATTTAAAGAGCCACTTTAATGAAGTGGCTCTTTTGTTAGTTCTAAATGCAAAATAGGATAAGGTTTTCCGCAGCCGTCTAGATCAGAAGTAGATTTTACTTCAAAACCAAAATTTTTGTAAAATGCTACGGCTGTTAAATTGTCTTTGTTTACATCTACTTTTTTGGTTTTAAGTTCTTCAATGGCATACAGGAGTAACTTTTTTCCAATACCTTTTCCAATTTGTTCTGCTCTTACAAATAGCATTTCTAAATTTTCTTCATGAGTTCCTAGAAAACCTAAAATTTCTTGTTGGTCATTTTTTATGCAAAACATTGAAACATTATCAAAAAAGTTTGGAATAAGTTCTTTGTAAAATGTAAAATCTTCAGGTTTTAAAAAATCGTGCGTTGCTTTTACTGAAGATTCCCACACTGAAATTAATTCTTGATATTCTGATTTATTGACTTTTTGAATCACAATTGATAAATGTTTGTTTTTTTGATAATCGGCAAAAATAGCAATTATGTGTAATATTGGCTTTATCTTTTTCCAGCTGCCCAGAAAATTGAGTTTCTCAATAGAGTAGTGTATGCTTCGTTTTGGAATAATTCTGGTGCGTGTCCCATAAAAATGTAAACATTTCGCGAAGCAAAGTGATCGTTTGTCCAAACCACAGGATGATCTCCCATTTTTATTTTTGAATCTGGCTGGTAAGTAGATTCATCAACAGAACCTAGAACATGAACATTTGTTCTCGGACTTTTATCGTAAATGTACCATTCTTCTTTTTTGACTAGAAAATCTATTGGAATTCCTTTTGTTACTGGATGAGATTTGTCTTCAATAGTTACTTTGCCACTTGCAAAATCTGGAATATAATTAACAAACCTGATTCCGCCCATAAAATCAGAAAACCACTTCCAAATTGGGTATCCGTCAAACTCTCCAAGCAATGTCGCGTGATGCAGTCCAACCCAGCCGCCTTTCCCACTGTTCATATATTTCTGAAATGCCTGCATTGATTCTTCGCTCCAAGTATATGGAGGATAATCCAATTGTATAAAGACTTGATATTGCTTTAAAAACGCTTCGTTAATGGTTTTTGTACTTTCTATATAATCGATTGTAAAACTGCTGTCAATGGCGAGTTTATTCAACCAAGGTTTGGCCGCTTTTGTAAAAGGAAGATGATGTCCGCCGTTTTCATACAAAACTAAAGCTTTAAAACGCGACTTCTTTTGTTTTTGAGCTAGACAGTCTTGTTGAAGGAAACAGCCTAAAATAAGTAGAACAAAAAGTGTTATATTTTTCATTGTTGTGTAAAAGTTGCAGTTAAGCTAACGGTAATAGCTTTTAGTGGCAAATTACAAAAAAATGAAAATTCTTCTAAGTTTAATATTTTACTTTAAAAACGGAAATATACAACACAAACCAAGTCTATCATTGTCTGTGTTGTAAAATTCTAAAAAAAAACGATGTGTATTTGATGTGATTTAATTCGTCATTCTTTTTACTTTTTCCATTTGTTTAAAACATTTGGAGTGAATTTCAAGTCCTTCTTTATATTGTTCAAAACTCATTCCGTATAGAAATGATTTGCTTTTTAAATCAATCTTACTTGATGCTGGGGTTTCAAATTGATTTTTAATAGAATCTGATGGAATATTTTCTTTTTTATTAGTATTCTGATTTGTCATAAAATTAAAACTTTGATAAAAGATGTTTTTCTAAATGCTTTATAAACTCAAGAGGTTAAAAGTTTTATTTTCTCAATTGCTTCTTTATTTTCATTTGCTACTTCTACTAATGCCAGTAAAATATCGTTTCTAAATATTGTTTTATTTCGAACATTTCTAACTAATGATTTGCTAGGAGCAGGTTGCCCTTTTTTGATGATACAAGCAATTGTAAGATCAACATAGGTTACAGGTAAATGCTTATCTATAAATTCATAAGCTTTTTTATTGTGAGAATTATCTTCTTTAAAATTGCTATTATTGATTAATTTTGACATATATTTGCTAAGTATTAATAACATGGTAATTGGCTTATGTAAATGTAAGAATAATATTATATTTATTATTCTTTTTAATGTTAAAAAATATATTTTAGCTATATTTTGAATGAATTTAAAAATGATGTATCACGAAAAATTAAGTAAATTCTTTAAGGACAAAGGATTGAAACAAAAGGAAGTTGGGGCGATTCTAGGATTTAGCCCTGCAATGATTGGGAGGTATTTACATGGAACGGCTAATATAGGTTCTGAATTTATTATTAGCTTAAGTAAAAATTTTCCAGATGTGGATTTGAATGATCTTTTTGCTCCCGATGAGCAAAATATGGTTAATGAAATGGGAGCAGTTTACCAAAAACAAACAATTTTGAATGACCTAGAAGAAATAGAAGGGCGTATTCATAATATTAGACTTCGTCTAGTAGATAAAAAGTTTGAGGAGTAATTGCACGTTTCCCAAGAAAATATCTAGCAAGTTTAAACTTTACAGTACTAATGAAACCACTCTATTTGGAGTGGTTTTTTGTTATAAAATACTTTATTTTTAGTTAAGTATATATCAAGTAGTTAAGTTTTTTTTTACTAAATTTGATTAACAATTTCTAGCAGTAACCAATATGGAAAAATTAAAACGACCGGTTTATGTTAAACCAGGAGCGGATGATTTTTTTAAAAAGATGCGTTTAGAAGTGAATGAAACGGTCTTAAAAAACTCGTCCTTGTATGTATTAAATGTCGTGAAGTCGTTAGGGCTTCTAGCAGTATTTTTTTTATTTTACGCCTGTATTTTAATGTTCGGGAATCAGACTCCCTTATTGTTTCTTTTTTACATTTTGTCTGGCATTACAATGATCGTTTTATTTATAAATGCTTTTCATGATGCTGCACATGGAGCTTTGTTTAAAAAGCCAAAGCATAATGAATGGTTTTTATATGTTTTAGAACTCTTCGGGAGTAATCATTGGCTTTGGATGAGACGTCATATAAGTCTGCATCATGCATACCCAAATGTACCAGATTGGGATGTTGATATTAAACAGAGCGATATTATTAGAATATTCCCAAACAGTCCGCTCTTTAATTACCATAAGTACCAACACATTTACATGTGGTTTATCTATCCTTTTTATAGCCTAAATTGGCTTTATATTAGAGATTTTAAAGACTTTTTTGGTAAAAAGGATAATTATGTAAAGAAAGTAGTAGATAAAATTCCAAGACAAGAAGTTTACAGATTGTTTGTGGCTAAAATTATTAATTTAATTTACTTGCTTTTCATTCCAATGATGCTTTTGAGCCAGCCTTGGTATACGGTTCTTTTTGCTTGGCTTTCAATGCATTTATGTGGTAGCGCAATTGGTGTTGTGGCGTTGGTTTCTACTCATGTTGACGAAGATGCTCATTTTCCTCATGCAGATGAAGACGGAAATCTTTCTGATACTTGGGTGATGCATCAAATGATTGTTACCAAAGATTTTAGTACAGAAAGTAAATTGGCTAATTTTTTATACGGCGGATTTACTCATCATGTAGCGCACCATCTTTTTCCGGCGGTTGGGCATACATACTATCCATATATTACACCAATTATAAAACGTTATGCAGCCGAATATAATCTTCCTTATACTTCATATCCGTTTCATCATGCTGTTCGTTCTCATTTTAGAATGTTGAGAGACAAAGGCGTAAAAGAGAACATTTTAATTACAGGAGAAATATAGGTTGCAAGATATTTAATAAAAAAAGCGGTTTTTTTAAAACCGCTTTTTTTTATGCATGTATTTATTTTTTAACTTCTGTATTCTCCTTTTTAATATTTAAATCTTTTAAAAAGTTGCCTGTGATCTCAATATCAAAATTATCTTCTTTAAAAATCGTCAGTTTTGACTCAGAAAATTTGTAGACGTTGATTTTATTGTTTTTAACATCAATATACAAATCATAAGAATAAGTACTGCAGTCATGCTGTTTGCAACCCCAAGCGTGCAGTACATTATCTTGTTTTTCAAAAGGAGTTTCGGTATTCCAGTTTTTTATCATTGCATCGTAGTCAGCTCCTAAAAGTTTTTTTAATCTTGGCGCTAAACTGCTTTTAGTTAAAAATTGAGTCCCAATAACACTTTTATCTACTAAAGCATATAAAGAATCATTTGGGTTTAAAACAGTGCTATCTGCCTGTAAAGCCTCAGTTTTTATAGAAGTAGAATCTGTTTTAGGAACTTCTTTAATAATTTCTTTTTTACAGGATAACAAGATTAAACTGCTTACAATGGCAGCTGAAATGTATTTGGCTCTGTAATTCATAATATAACTGATTTTAGAATTAATAATTTATTTTACAAAGTCGTAATGGTCTAATTTTCATAAAGATATTAAAAATATTGTTTCTTTTGACAGTAATTTATGACGGATTTCAGATTCAAAAAAATAAATTTTTAGCTCTAAAGAGAAATCGTAAGAATCGGTTTTTGATATTTTTTGTTTAACTTCAATTTTTTAAATTATCTGACAATGAATCATACATTAAAAATTATAGCTTTTTTTCTTTTAGGAATTAGCACTCTACAAGCGCAAAACGAGGTTTATACTTCTCCTTCAGAAGCTAAAATTTCAGATACTACTTTTGTAAATCTAAGAGATTATAGTAATGATTTTGTATACGATATGAAATATGCGACCGAAGATAATTTTCTGAAAACAAAGGTTTACGATTGTGCTGAATGTATGCTTCGTTTAAAGACTGTAAAAGCATTAATTGCAGCCAATAAGGATTTTCAGAAGAAAGGATATAAAATTAAATTGTATGACTGCTACAGGCCTTTAGATATTCAGAAAAAAATGTGGGAGATTGTTTCGAATCCGATTTATGTTGCAGATCCAAAAAAAGGCTCCATCCATAATAGAGGAGGAGCCGTAGATATTTCTTTAGTTGATGTTACAGGAAAAGAAGTTGATATGGGAACGTCTTTTGATTTTTTCGGAATTATGGCCAGTCATAATTTTAAACAGCTTTCAAAAGATATTCTTTCAAATAGAAAGTATCTAAAAAATACAATGATTAAAAACGGCTTCAATTCTTTTGATTCTGAATGGTGGCATTATAATTTAAAAGCAGGTTTAAAAGATAAAGTGTCCAACCAGAAATGGAAATGCGATTAATTATTCAACGCATCTTATGTTTTCCAAGAAATAGGTATTTGGGTGTGTAACCTTTCCAGTCAATTCAGAGGTCAGTTCTCTTTTTACGATATAATCTTCAACATTTGTTAGATATTTAACTCGCATAATTGAGATCGGAGATTTTTTTAGTTCTTCGTAATTGTCTTTCATAAACATAAAAATACCAGTGTTTATGCGGTTGTCAAATCCTTTGTCGTCACGAACTAATGTTCCGCAATTTTCTTGATTGATATGCATCAATGTTACAATTTTTCCGTTTTCTAATTGTAAAAAGATTTTTGAATTTTTATCGAAACAGTTGGCTTTAATAAAATCTTTACTTTTCTGAATAGATTGTAAATTTAAAGTAGGCAATCCGTCTGTTTGGGCTAATGAAAAGAAGATATAATCAAAGTTTCCTCCAAAATATTTCTCACTCATTAAATACTCATTTGTTACTTTATAGCTTCCAATAGAGTCATTTACATTTACGCTGTATTCACATGGTTTTTGGGCAAATGCAGTAATGGTCAATAAAAAAAGGGTTAGTGTAATTAGGTGTTTCATTGTATTAGTTTATTTTGGTGCAAATTAAAACTATTTTGTTATCTTTTACATCAGTTGTAAAAAAACAATACAAATTACCTCCACTTTTTATTTTCCACTTTTTTCTAATGTTTTCTACTGTTTCCTGAAAATTGCGAGTTGTGACATTTGCCTGTTTATTTGCAAGTTCATTTTTCATCTCGTTTTTGTTGTATGAAATGGCTTTTTGAACTTCAAATTTTCTTCCTGGAAAATCAATTAATTCATCAGAAGTATACAAATGAGAATGTTTATGAAGTTTGTCAATTTTAAAAGCAATACTTATTTCATCAAAACCGCCAGATTTCATAATGGCAGCATTTGGTTCATAAAGATATTTCTTTGGAAAATCAAAAGAAGGGAATGAAATTTCTTCGCCTAAAACAAATTCAAAAGTTTCTGTTTTTTCTTTTAAAATATTGGCGGTTTTTAAAGTTATCCTACCAGAATAACTTTTGTGAATTTCAAAAAGCAGTTCTTTAACTTCATTTTCGAGCGCTATAATATGAATGTTCTTGACATTTTTTAATTCTGATAATCCTGCCGAAATATCTAATAATGGCGCAGTTTTAATTAAAATAGAATCTGATTTTTCAAAATAAAAATCAAGCAGTTCAGGAACATTTGGGAGACAATCTTTCAGCATAAAAACTTTGCCTTTGCTGTCGTTCCTTCTTGACGGATCAATATAAATCCAGTCAAATTTTTGATTCGTTTCTTCTAATAAATGAATAGAATCTCCAGCATGAAAAGTGCAATTTTCAACTTGCAATTTTTTGAAATTTTGCGAAACAATAGCAGATAATTCTTCATTGATTTCGCAATGTGTTATCGATTTAAATTTCTTCGAAAAATAATAATCATCGACACCAAAGCCTCCAGTTAAATCAATTAAAGATTCGCCAGAAATTAAAGAAGCTTTGTAAGCAGCTGTTTTTTCTGAAGAGGTCTGTTCTACAGATATTTTACTTGGATAAATTATATTTTCAGCAGCAAACCAAGACGGAAGTTTTTCTTTAGCTTTAGTTCGGGCTTCAATTTGGTTTAAAATTAAAATCCAATCCACTTCTGGAAATGGATTTTTCTGCAGTGCCAATTTTGTTATATCTGCACCAGTATTTTGGGTTATAAATTCCTGTATATCTTGATGCAAAATAGAAATGTTCAAAACTATATTCTTTCGGTTAATGTGGAGACAATTTTGTTTTCAGGAAAAAATTCTTTTAAAATTACTTTTATCATAGTAAACAAAGGAACGGCAATGATCATTCCGACGATTCCAAATGTAATTCCGCTGATTAAAGTAATTAGGAATATTTCCAGAGGATGCGAATTTACGCTTTTTGAAGAAATTATCGGTTGACTGATATTATTATCAATTGCCTGAACCAATAAAAAGCCAATTACGACATAAATTGTTGTTGGAAGAATTTGCGATTGAAAATCTTGACCGATTAAGCTAATCATGGTTAAAAGTGCTGCTAAAATAGTTCCAATAATTGGCCCTATGTATGGTATAACATTTAGAATAGCACATAAAAAGGCAATTACAAAAGCGTTTTTATTTCCAAAAATCATTAAAACAATTAGATACAAAATAAAAACAACAGTAAGCTGCAGCAAAAGTCCAATAAAATATCGTGTTAGTAAATGATTTATTTTAGTGATAGAATTTAAGATTTTGTCTTCGTTTGTGTCAGGAAGTATTCTGCGGGCTTGAGCTTTAAAAATTTCCTGATCTTTTATAAAGAAAAAGGTGATGAAGAAAACAGAAACCAATCCCATTCCCATATCGGCCATAAAACTTATTATTGAATTGATAAATCCAGTAAAATAACTAAAATCTAACATAGAGGTTAGTTTAGAATCTTTTATGACTTTATTTAAGTCAACATGCTGAATATTAAAATATTGTTCAATGCTTTGTTCTGTTTGTATAAATTGTGACTGAAGATGTGCTGTGTCTAAAAGAGATAAATTGTTGGCTTGAGAAATAATTAACGGAACAAATAATAATATAAAGCCTACGATCAAGAAAATGAACAAGATAATAGTTGTTGTTGCGGCCAATGAATTGCCAAACTTTAGCTTGTTTTTTAAAAATAAAACTAATGGGTTGGCAATTAAACATAAAATTAATGAGATGCATAAATAGACAATTACCGTCTGAATTTCATATAAAAAATAAAGCACAACTGCTATAATTAAGATTACAGCGAGCGCTCGTAAAATTCCATTTGCAATAATTTTTGATGTTATCATTAATTCAAGTTTTAGAGCATAAATATAGGAAAAAGCATTCTAAAATTTAACATCAAACAAAAAAAGCGAGATGAAAACATCTCGCTTTGATTGACTTTTTAATTCTGCTATTGTGCAAATGCTGCTCTAGCACCTCCAGTTGTAAAAATAGCCGATATTCTGCTTTTTTGCCCTGCCGAAAACATATACATTGCAGCATCGTCAACATAGTCCATGTAGTTCATTGTCATTTCTACTGGCGTTCCAGAACAAGTGCTGTAATGTGGATAAGCAGGAACTCCGTAGTTTGCATCATTATGAGTAGGAGTATCTGCAACAAGATCGCTTCCGCAAGTTGCGTCTCCCCAAATGTGACGTAAATTCATCCAGTGGCCAACTTCATGCGTAGCCGTTCTTCCTAAGTTAAATGGAGCGTTTGCAGCACCAGATAATCCGAAATAACGAGAATCAATTACCACACCATCAGTAGATGAAGCACCGCCAGGAAATTGTGCATAACCTAAAATTCCACCGCCAATGTTGCAAGACCACATGTTTAATTTTGTAGTTGGAGAAGTAGGAGCAATTCCGCCTTGAGCAGTTTTTTTCATTGCATCATTTGTTCCCCAAGAAGTCTTAGTTGTAGATTTTCTAATAACTTGGTCCAAAACAAATGTAATTCCGATGTTTGCTTTAACTCCAGCGAATAATGCTGGCACATTATTATAATCTGAGTTTAAAGCATTAAAATCTTTGTTTAAAACATCGATTTGTGATTGAATTTGTGCATCCGAAATGTTTTGTGCAGCAGTTCTATAAAGAACATTAACCACAACTGGAATTTCGATTTTTCCATTTACCAAACGGCCTGTAAAATTTGAACCTGCATGTTGTGTAGTAAAAGTTTCGATTTCGTTCATTCTAATAGCTAACGAAGGATCAGCTTTCAATTGTGCTTCTAAAACTTCTTGTGTTGCGCATCCTCTTCTAGAAGCAACAGTTGCATCTGCATTGGCAGAATCAGATTGTTCATTTTGACAAGCAAACAGCATTAATGCTGCAAATGTGGTAATAATAACTTTTTTCATAATAATTTGGGTTTTTGTTATAAAAATGTTGATTAATTGAATAATGCAGCAATTTTATAACAAAAAAATATTGTAGAAAAATATTACAAAGATTATTTTGTGAGAAATTTTACAAACCCTTACAAATACTGATTCCTACAAAAATTAGATATAAAATATTAATAAGTTATTTCTTTCTTTTTTATTTTTTTAATGCATTACGTCTTGATTATTTGCAGTTTAACGATTTTTTGTATTTGCAGAATCAGTAAATTTTTGACTTGAGGGAAGAAAAAAACGGTTTTTTAAAGTATGTCTTACAAAGAAGTTATTTCATAAAGTGCAATACTTGCAGCCTGAACCACATTCATACTGCTGTTTTTGCCAAACATATTGATATGCACAATTTGATGAGAAAGTTTTAGGAGTTCCTCAGAAATTCCGTTAATTTCACTTCCAATCAAAAGAGCGATTTTTTTGTCGAAAGGAATCATAACTTCTTTTAAGGGTTTACTATTCGAAGTGATTTCTAAGGCAATAATTTCAAAATTATTATCAAGTAAATAGGATTGAAGTTCGCCAAAATCTTCAATAACAGAATGAGCCACATGAAGATGCGTACTGCGTGAAGTTTTATTGATTTTACGTGGTGTCAGCGGAATATCTTTTCCGAAAAATATAATATTTTCAACTCCAAAAGCTTCAGATATTCTGAATAAAGAACCAATATTCTGCTGAAAGTAAATATGATCGCATATTAAAGTAATAGGAAATGTTTTTCTTTCAAATTGATTTTCTTCGTGAGTTAGCTGCACTTTCTAAAATTTAATTGGTAAAAATATAATTGATAATGTTGGCGCCCATTTTTAGCGCTTTGTCTCTTATGTTTGCAGGATCGTTATGAACTTCAGGGTCTTCCCAACCATCACCCAAATCGCATTCGTAAGTATAAAGTAAAACAAGTTTGTTATCAATAAAAATTCCGAATGCCTGCGGACGAGTTCCGTCATGTTCGTGAATTTTTGGTAATCCGTTTGGAAAAGGAAATGGTTTCTGAAAAATTGGATGATTTGCTGGAAGTTCAACTAAATTATTATTCGGAAATATTTTTTTGATTTCTTTTCTAATAAATTGATCCATTCCGTAATTGTCATCGATATGCAGAAAACCTCCAGCCGTTAGATAATTTCTTAAATTGGCTACGTCAGCATCGCTAAAAACGACATTTCCGTGACCAGTCATATGCACAAATGGATACGAAAGTAAATCTGGATTGCTTGGTTCTATAGTAGAAGGCTTGCTTTTAATACGGGTATTAATATTAGCATTGCAAAAACTAATCAAATTAGGCAAAGAAGTCGGGTTTGCATACCAATCACCGCCACCGCTATATTTAAGCAAAGCAATTTCTTGCGAAAAAGAAGAGATTGAAAAAAGTAATAATAAGTAAAATATTTTTTTCATTTGATTTTTTAATTATAGGGCTTTACCGCACTATTTCTCTTTCGTCGAAATGACAAAATTGTGTTTAATTAGGAACTTCATTAAAGAAAACAACACTATGACAAGCCACAACCGCCGCTGTTTCTGTTCTTAAACGCGTATTTCCTAAAGTTACAGGTTTATAATTGTTTTCTATTGCCAATGCAATTTCTTTTTCAGAAAAATCGCCTTCTGGGCCAATTAAAATCGTAACATCTTCATTTGGTTTTAAAACCTCTTTTAGTGACTTTTTATCCGTTTCTTCGCAATGCGCAATTAATTGTAAGCCATTTTGTTTTTGTTTAATGAACTCTTTATAAGAAACAGCTTCATTTAATTTTGGAAGAAATGTTTCGTTACATTGTTTCATTGCTGATAAAATGATTTTTTCGAAACGATCACGATTAATTACTTTTCGTTCAGAACGATCACAGAAAATAGGTGTAATTTCTTGAATGCCAATTTCTGTTGCTTTTTCTAAAAACCATTCAAAACGATCATTCATTTTAGTTGGCGCAACAGCCAGATGCAAATGGAATTTTGGCTTTTCGGCATTTTTTATAGAAAGTACTTCAACGGTACATTTATTATCTGAAGCTAGAGTAATCTGAGTTTCAAATAATAATCCAAAACCATTGGTAACATGCAGAATATCTGAATCTTTTTTTCGAAGAACTTTTATAATATGACGGCTTTCTTCTTTATCAAAAGAAAAGCTTTCAGTTGTTTCGTCTATATTCGGATTAAAAAATAACTGCATGATTAAAATTCGATTCTTGCTTTAGAAACTACAGCAGAAGTTTCAAAACGATTAGATAAGTATTTTTGGTATCCTACAATTCCAATCATTGCAGCATTATCTGTTGTATATTCAAATTTTGGAATAAAAGTTTTCCAACCGTATTTGCTTTCAGTTTCTTTTAAAGTTGCTCTGATTCCAGAATTTGCAGAAACTCCTCCGCCAATAGCAATTTGAGTAATTCCAGTTTCTTTTACAGCCAATTTTATTTTATCCATCAAAATTTCGATAATGGTGTGCTGAATAGAAGCGCAAATATCATTTAGATTTTCTTCGATAAAATTTGGATTCTGCTGTTTATTTTTTTGAATGAAATACAAAATAGCTGTTTTCAACCCTGAGAAACTAAAATCTAATCCCGGAACTTTAGGTTTTGTGAAAGGAAAGGCTTTCGGATTTCCTTCTTTCGCATATTTATCAATCAAAGGTCCACCAGGATAAGGAAGTCCAAGAATTTTGGCGCTTTTATCGAATGCTTCACCAACAGCGTCATCTGTAGTTTCTCCAATGATTTCCATATCAAAAAAACTATTCACTTTTACAATTTGAGTATGTCCGCCACTGATTGTTAAGGCTAAAAATGGAAATTCTGGTTTGTCATAGCCTTCTTCATCAATAAAATGAGCTAGAATATGAGCATGCATGTGATTTACAGCAATTAGAGGCACGTTTAAGGCTAACGATAATGATTTACTGAAAGAAGTTCCCACTAATAGAGACCCCATCAATCCTGGCCCTTGCGTAAATGCGATTGCGCTTAGCTGTTCTTTTTGTACATTTGCTTTACGAAGTGCGGCATCTATCACTGGAACAATATTCTGCTGATGCGCGCGTGAGGCCAATTCTGGAACTACGCCTCCATATTGGTTGTGAATTAATTGATTGGCTACAACATTTGACAATACTTTGTCGTTATGTAAAACCGCGGCAGCAGTATCATCGCATGAACTTTCGATGGCTAGAATAAAAACCTCTGGATTTTGCATATAAAGGCACAAATTTTGAATTATATTTGACAAATCAAATTATTAAATTTCTTTGATTTAAGCAGTGCCCCAAAATTAAAGAATTTTTATCAAAAACAGCCGTTCTTTGTCTGTTCAAAATAAATTTAAAAGAAACTAAAATTAAAGAAGCTATCAAAAAAGTAAAGAAAATAATATCACGAACCCTAATTGGGTTGATTTTACTTTTGTTAGCGCTTGCTATCATACTATCTCTTCCTGTCGTTCAGACACAGATTGCTAATTACGTTACCAACCGATTAAACGAAGATTACAAGGTTAATATTAATGTCGAAAAAACGGCAATCAATATTTTTGGCGGAGTAAAATTGAAGAAAGTAACAATTTTAGATCATCATAAAAAAACGATGATTTATTCGGATATTATTACTACCGATATTGCCAGTTTCAGCAGACTGTTAGATGGAGATTTGATTTTTGGAGATTTGCGTTTAACTGGTTTGATTTTTAATCTGAAAACTTATAAAGGCGAAGACGAGAACAATATCAATAAGTTTATACAAGCTTTTGAAGTTGAAGATACGCCTAAGAAAAAATCAACAAAGCATTTTTTGCTGACGGCTAAAAATGGTTATATAGAAAAAGGAAGATTTTCTGTTATTGATGAAAATAAAACGACTCCAAAGTTTCTAGATTTTACAAAATTAAACGCTTATATCAGCGAGTTTAAATTGTATGGGCCAGATGTAAATACAAACATTCACCGATTTTCGTTTATGGATCACCGTGGTTTGTATGTTTCTAATTTTGCAGGGAAATTTAGTTATACCAAAAAACAAATTATAGTCGAAAATTTGGCTATTAAAACCAAAAGATCTTCAATTTACGGTGTGGCAATTCTAAATTACAAGCCTTCAGATTTTCTGGATTTTACAGATAAAGTCCGATTTGATGTGATGATAGATTCTTCTTCTATTGCAACAAACGATATTCGTCATTTTTACGATGGTTTAGGCAAAAACCAGCATTTTAAGCTAAAAACAAAACTAGATGGTCCGCTTAATAACATGCTGCTAACAAGGCTAAGATTAAGTGATACAAATGGATCAAAAATTAACGGAACAATTAATTTTAGAAATCTTTTAGGCAGTAAAGACCAGAAGTTTTCTATGGATGGAAAATTTGACAAGTTGCTTTCTAGCTATGATGATCTGGTAGTGCTGCTTCCTGAGGTTTTAGGAAAAAGGCTTCCGAAAGAAATGAAAAAAATCGGTAAGTTTAATATTGTTGGAAAAGCAAAAGTTTCGACTACAGCCTTAGAAACAGATTTTAAAATGGCAACCGATCTTGGAAATGGACAAGTCGATCTTCATATGAATAATATGGATTTTATTGATAAAGCTTCCTATTCTGGAAATATCATTTTGACAAACTTTGATGTTGGTGCGGTTTTAAGCCGAAAAGATATTGGCAGAACTACTTTGAATCTAGATGTGGATGGGGTTGGTTTTACTGAAAAATATTTGAATACTGTTATAAAAGGAGACATTTCGAAATTAGATTACAATAAATACACCTATAATAATATAGTAGTAAACGGAAATTTTAAGCTTCCTTATTATAAAGGGCAAATTGCTATTAATGATCCTAACTTGAATTTAAGTTTTGATGGTTTGCTGGATTTGAGCAAAAAAGAAAATCGTTATGATTTTCACATCAATGTCGAAAATTCGGATTTGCGAAAACTTAAATTTGTTGGCGATTCGATTTCTCATTTTAAAGGCGATGTTGTCGTTCAACTATCTGGAAATTCTATTGAAAATCTACAGGGAGATATTTTTATTAATGATGCAGAATATCAAAATCCAAAATCGACTTATGTTTTTGATCAAGTAAATCTGAATTCAAGTTTTGATGCTGATCGTTTGAGAACGATTACAATCAGTT
This sequence comes from Flavobacterium sp. UBA4854, assembly GCF_002399805.1. NCBI lineage: Bacteria > Pseudomonadati > Bacteroidota > Flavobacteriia > Flavobacteriales > Flavobacteriaceae > Flavobacterium > Flavobacterium sp. UBA4854. The sequence continues at coordinate 15,786 of NZ_DHEI01000159.1, read as the reverse complement.
CAAATGATGTTGTTGACGGAAAAATTGTGGGTAAATTTAGATTTGATCAATTGAATAAATTGGTCATGAATTCAGTTGGTAGTTTGTATACCAATTATAAACCTTACAAAGTTAAAAAAGGACAGTTTTTAAATTTCAATTTCCGTGTTTACGATAAAGTGGTCGAAATGCTTTATCCAGAAATTAATATTGATTCGTCTACAGTTGTTAGAGGGAAAATAGATTCTGATTTACAAGAGTTTAAATTCCGTTTCAGATCTAAAAAAATCACGGCCGATAAAAATACATTTGATAACATCCGTATTAATATTGACAATAAGAATCCGCTTTATAATGCCTATGTTGAGTTAGACAGTATAAAAACACCTTATTATAAAATACGAGATTTTAATTTGATTAATGTTACCGCAAATGATACTCTTTATGTGCGTTCGGAGTTTAAAGGAGGAAATGAAGGTGAAGATTACTTTAATCTAGATTTGTATCATACCATTGATAAGAATAAAAACAATATTATCGGAATCAAGAAATCTGAAATGAAGTTTAAGGACTATCTGTGGTACTTAAACGAAAATGCTGAAAAAGATAATCAGATTATAGTTGATCAGTACTTTAAAAATTTCTCATTTGATAATATTGTTTTATCTCACGAAAACCAAAAAATTGATTTAAACGGAGTTATAAAAGGCACCGATTATAAAGACCTCGTCCTCACTTTTGAAGATGTTGATATTAATAAAATTACGCCAGTAAATTCCAAATTTGTATTTGATGGTAACTTGAATGGAAATGTGAACTATAAGCAGAATAAAAATGTTTATCAGCCCACGGCATCCATAAAAATAGACCATCTTGTGATGAATAAGACGGAATTGGGTACGCTTAATTTTGATATTTCGGGAGACGAAAATTTTAAGAAATTTACAGTTAATTCATCGATTCAAAATGGCTTTACCGAATCGTTTCGAGCCAATGGAACTTTTGCTATAGAGAATAAAGAAACAATCATGGATATGAGCTTGAAGCTGGAAGGCTTCAATTTGGCTACATTAGGAACTATTGGTGGTGATGTTATCTCTAATGTTAGAGGTTCTGTTTCTGGAAACGCGGCTGTTATTGGGAATTTGAAAAAACCAGAAATCAATGGCCGTTTATATGTTGAAAAAGCTGGAATGACAATTCCGTATCTAAATACTGATTATGAACTGAGTGATCGAACTGTAATTGATTTAACTAACGAAAAATTCTTATTTAGAAATAATCAGTTGACTGATACTAAATATGGAACAAAAGGTTTATTGAATGGAAGTATCGAGCATAATAATTTTGGTGATTGGAAATTAGATTTAAATGTTACTTCTAAACGATTAGTTGCATTGGACACAAAGGACAGTGAAGATGCTGCATATTTTGGAACAGCCTTTATAAATGGATCTGCTAGTATAAAAGGACCTGTTGAAGCTCTTTTTATTAAAGTAGATGCAAAATCTGAAAAAGGTACCGAGGTTAAGATTCCAATCAATAACACGCAAAGTGTTGGAGAAAGTAGCTGGATTCATTTTGTAACGCCAAAAGAAAAGTATAATCTAGCCAATGGAATTGTTGAGAAAACAAGAGATTATAACGGGCTTGAACTGGAATTTGATTTTGATATTACACCAGATGCAGAAGTAGAAGTTATTCTAGATCGAAATTCTGGTCATGGTATGAAAGGAAAAGGATACGGATCGCTTTTGTTTAAAATTAATACATTGGGTAAATTCAATATGTGGGGAGATTTCCAGGCATATGAAGGAACTTATAACTTTAAATATGGCGGACTTATCGATAAGAAGTTTACGGTTAAAAAAGGTGGTTCGATTATTTGGGAAGGAAACCCGATGCGTGCTCAGTTAAATTTGGAAGCAGTTTACAAAACCCAAGCCAATCCGGCAGTACTTTTAGATAATACTTCCTCATTTAATAAAAAAGTTCCTGTAGAGGTTGTTATCGGATTGAGAGGAGATTTGGCAAGTCCGGAGCCAAATTTTGATATTCAATTCCCTTCTGTGAGTAACGTTTTAAAATCGGAAATACAATATAAGCTTGATGACAAAGATATTCGCCAGACGCAGGCACTCTATCTGCTGTCGACAGGTTCGTTTATGAGTACTGACGGATTTAGTCAGGGAGATTTCTCAGGAACATTAACAGAAACGGCTTCAAGTTTATTAGGAGGCATTATCAAATCAGATAATGATAAAGTAAATATTGACTTAAATTATATTGCCGCAGATAGAAGGACAGGACAGGAGGTTGATGGTCAGTTTGTGGCCAATATATCGTCTCAGGTAAATGAACGAATTACGATTAATGGTAAATTGGGAGTTCCTGTTGGTGGTGTAAACGAATCTGCAATTGTTGGAGATATTGAGATTTTATATCGTGTAAATGAAGATGGTACGATGAATCTCCGTTTATTCAATAAAGAAAATGATATTAATTATATAGGACAAGGAATTGGTTATACACAAGGAGTCGGTATTTCTTATGAAGTAGATTTTGATACCTTTAGCGAGCTTGTGAATAAGTTATTTAAAAGCCATAAAATAGAAAAAGCGGTAAAAGGTTCTTCTGCCGATCAAATGCAGGATTCTTATCTAAATCCGGATTACATGAATTTTACAAGTAAAAAAGATTCGGAAAAGAATAAGAAGAAAGCAAAAGAAGATGA
>NZ_DHEI01000159.1:11043-12945 GCF_002399805.1 Flavobacterium sp. UBA4854 | reverse complement strand
GAAAAGAAGAAAAAAGAACAGCAGACACCAACTAATAATCAAGGATTGATTCCAGATAACGATTATTAACACTTTGTTAAAAATCGGCATTTATAAAACCATTATTCTCATAATGGTTTTTTTTGTGCTAAATTTAGGCACTCTAATAAAAATTTTCCATGTGAGCGGGAAATTCTGATTTTTATAACACTTCATCAGGGTATTGTTAATTTTGACGATTTAATTAAAAAAATAGCGTTTTATTATTTTTAATGAAATTTTTTCCTAGAAAAAACTTATTAACGAAAACGTTTGAATTTAACAGATTTTATTAATTTATGATAATCGTAACCCGAAAAGTGCTGAATGTTTGCTAATTTTACACTTTAATACTTAAATAATGCCAAAAACAATAAAAAAAGTAGGTGTTCTTACCTCAGGAGGAGATTCACCTGGAATGAATGCTGCAATACGATCAGTTGTTCGAACTTGCGCATACCATAATATAGAATGCATCGGAATTTATAGAGGGTATCAAGGAATGATTGAAGGAGACTTCAAGGAGATGGGACCACGAAGCGTAAATAATATTGTAAACAAAGGTGGAACGATCTTGAAATCGGCTCGTTCAGTTGAGTTTAGAACCCCTGAAGGTAGAAAAAAAGCACACGACAACCTTGTTAAGGCAGGTGTTGATGCTTTGGTTGTTATTGGTGGTGATGGTAGTTTTACTGGAGGATTAATTTTTAATTCAGAATTTGATTTCCCAGTTATGGGAATTCCAGGTACAATCGATAATGATATTTATGGTACAAGTTTTACTTTAGGGTATGATACTGCTTTAAATACTGTTGTAGACTGTATTGATAAAATTAGAGACACTGCAAGTTCTCATAACCGTCTTTTCTTTGTAGAGGTTATGGGTAGAGATGCAGGTCATATTGCTCTTAACGCTGGTATTGGTGCAGGAGCAGAAGAAATTCTTATTCCTGAAGAAGATTTAGGTTTAGATCGTCTTTTAGATTCGCTTCAAAAAAGTAAAGCATCAGGAAAATCATCTAGTATTGTTGTAATTGCTGAAGGAGATAAAATTGGTAAAAACGTATTCGAATTAAAAGATTATGTTGAAGCTAATTTGCCAGAATACGATGTGCGTGTTTCTGTGTTAGGACACATGCAGCGTGGTGGTTCTCCATCTTGTTTTGACCGTGTTTTAGCAAGCCGTTTAGGAGTTAAAGCTGTAGAATCTTTAATTGAAGGAAAATCGAACTATATGGTTGGACTTCGCGAAGATAAAGTAATCTTAACACCACTTGAGCAAGCTATTAAAGGTAAATCAGAAATTGATAGAGAATTGTTAAGAGTGTCTGACATCATGTCGACATAACCAATATAAAGTTTAAAAAAGAAAGAGAAGTTTATTGTGAGGAAATTAGACTTTGAATTAGTGTAATAAAAACAAAAGCAAAAATTTAGTAAAATGTCAAAAGTAAAATTAGGAATAAACGGATTTGGACGTATCGGAAGAATCGTTTTTAGAGAGTCTTTCAATAGAGATAATGTAGAAGTTGTTGCAATCAATGACTTGTTAGACGTAGATCACTTAGCTTATTTATTAAAATATGATTCAGTTCACGGTCGTTTCAACGGAACTGTAGAAGTTAAAGAAGGAAAATTATATGTAAACGGAAGAAACATCCGTATCACTGCAGAAAGAAATCCTGCTGATTTAAAATGGAACGAAGTTGATGTAGATGTAGTAGCTGAATGTACTGGTATCTTCACAACTATCGAAACTGCAAGTGAGCACTTAAAAGGTGGTGCTAAGAAAGTTATCATTTCTGCTCCTTCTGCTGATGCTCCAATGTTTGTAATGGGAGTTAACCACGAAACTGCAAAAGCTTCTGATTTAGTTGTTTCTAA
>NZ_DHEI01000159.1:6975-10925 GCF_002399805.1 Flavobacterium sp. UBA4854 | reverse complement strand
TCTTGTACTACAAACTGTTTAGCTCCTTTAGCTAAAGTTATCCACGATAATTTCGAAATCGTTGAAGGTTTAATGACTACTGTTCACGCAACTACTTCAACTCAAATGACAGCTGACGGACCTTCTAGAAAAGACTGGAGAGGTGGACGTGCTGCTGCAATCAACATCATTCCTTCTTCAACAGGTGCTGCTAAAGCGGTTGGAAAAGTTATCCCATCTTTGAATGGAAAATTAACTGGAATGTCTTTCCGTGTTCCTACTGCTGACGTTTCTGTAGTAGATTTAACGGTAAAAGTTGCTAAAGAAACAACTTACGAAGAAATCTTAGCTGTATTGAAAAAAGCTTCAGAAAACGAAATGAAAGGTATCTTAGGATACACTGAAGATGCAGTTGTTTCTCAAGACTTTATTTCTGATAAAAGAACTTCAATCGTTGATGCTGGTGCAGGAATTGGTTTAAACTCAACTTTCTTCAAATTAGTATCTTGGTATGACAATGAGTACGGATACTCAAGCAAATTAATTGATTTATCTGTACATATTGCAGGTTTAAAATAATAATATATATTTTTGCAAAATCCCGTTACTTATAATAACGGGATTTTCTTATTTTGTTACCTCTATAATTAATGTAAAAAACACACTTTTAAATTAAAAATAGAAAACCTAATTCCAAAAACTAAACAAATGAAATTAATAGTTGATAGTGGATCTACTAAAGCCGATTGGATTGCGATAGATGATAATGGAAAAGTATTATTCACAACACAAACTTTAGGATTAAATCCTGAAATTCTAGACGAGCCAGAAATCATTGAAAGATTAAATGACCGTTTTGATATCTTACAAAACAAAAAAAATGCTACACATTTATTCTTTTATGGTGCCGGATGTGGTACTGATAGAATGAAAGAGTGGTTAAAAAGAATTTTCCAAGAGTATTTTTCTAACGCAATTGTAGACGTTCAAGAAGATACTTATGCTGCAGTTTATGCAACAACTCCAAAAGGACAAGAAGCTATAGTTTCGATCTTAGGAACAGGTTCTAATTGCAGTTACTTTGATGGAAAAGTGTTGCATCAAAAAGTACAATCATTAGGTTATATTGTAATGGATGATTGTAGCGGTAACGTTTTTGGAAAAGAATTAATTAGAAAATACTATTTTAATAAAATGCCTAAAGAATTGGCTGTTGAACTTGAAAAAGAGTACGACGTTGATCCAGATTTTATTAAAAACAAATTATATAAAGAGCCAAATCCTAATGCTTATTTAGCTACTTATGCTAAATTCTTAATTAAGCATAAAGATACTGAGTTCTGCAGAAAAATCATTTTCAAAGGAATGAAGTCTTTTGTTAAAAATTACATCAAACAATTCGATAACTGCAAAGAAGTTCCAGTACATTTTGTTGGTTCTATTGCATTTTATTTGAAAGATGAATTGCAAGAGACATTTAATAAATATGAACTTCAATTAGGGAATGTTTTAAGAAGACCTATTGATGGATTAATTGCTTACCATGTCGCTAATCAATAGTTCTGGTTTTATGGAAATTGCCATTATTGCTCATGATGGAAAAAAAGCAGATTTAATTGATTTCTTAATCAAAAATGAAGCTGTTTTACACAATGAAAAAATAAGGCTTATTGGTACTGGTACTACGGGAGGAAAAGCAGAAGCTGCTGGATTTAAAACTCAGAGAATGCTTTCTGGGCCTCTTGGAGGCGATGCGCAAATTGCAGGAAGAGTTGCGGAAGGAATTACGCAGATGGTTTTCTTTTTTAAAGATCCCTTGTCAAGTCATCCGCATGAAGCAGATATTAACATGCTAATTCGTGTTTGCGATGTGCATAATGTGCCGCTAGCAACCAATGAAGCAACGGCACAATTATTATTAGATGCTATTGCACAGCAATTATAGAAATTTCTACATTAACATTTTTTGGCAAACAAGCCACTTGAACCGTTTCACGAGCTGGAGCGGTTTTTTCGTTAAAATAAGATCCGTAAACGGTATTTATTGCTCCAAAGTTGTTCATGTCCATAATGAAGATTGTTGACTTTACAACGTTCTCAAAAGTCATATTTGCAGCTTCAAGAATAGCAGCAATGTTTTTCATCACTTGATCGGTCTCGTCGTTAATATTGTCTGTAATCAATTCTCCCGACTCAGGATTGATTGCAATTTGTCCAGAAGCATAAAGTGTGTTTCCAGACAATACGGCTTGATTATACGGTCCGATTGGAGCCGGAGCTTTCTCGGTGAAAATGATTTTTTTCATAATAAATTATTTTGATTCGAAAGTAGTTTATCTATTTGAAACGCTTCGTTTGTTCCATTTGATATCGCTAAGCATACCAGATTTAATTCCGATAAAGAAGTTCCAGTTAGAGTTTGTCCCCAAAGGTTGCCAGTTAAAGGCCATTCTCCAACTTAATAAATCTCTTTCAAAACGGAATTGTGTAAAGGTAACTCCTTTTTGTACAAAGTCATAACCTGTAGAAACACCGGCTTTCCATTTAGGAGTAAGATCGGTATTGACAGAGATCATAATCGAATTACCAGAAATAGTGCTTTCTCGCTTTACGTTTGAATACGTTAACGAATAGGCAAGTGTCATGTCCCAAGGGACTTTAGAATTGAAGAATTCTGTAATTACATCATCTTTTTCAGGCTCGTTAGCAAACTGGCTGTTACGGCTGTCATTTAAGTCGGTATTTGTACCAAACAAGTCATCGCTTCGTCCTCCGTTCCGCTGACTCTGGGTATTCTTTTCTTTCTCTTTTCCAGTTCCTTTATTAGAGAATGAGTAGTTTACAGTTACGTTTGCACTAGTCATTCTAAATAAACTTCCTCCATTGTCAATATTGAATTTGTCAATTTTGTTACCTCCATTATCAATTGCATATGGGTCTAATGTGGCTCCAAAGTTCATATTCATTTTATTGTCAAAAAACTGTGTTCCACCACTAACCAATACAGGTTGCCAGCCAAAAGTAGATTTGCCATCAGCATTAAAATTGTAACTTGTGCTAAAGTTTAAGTTGTTTAACAACATTATTTTTTTAGGCTCTGTTTTTGTGCTGTCTCGGTCTCTTACTTTGGCTTCAAAAGTATTACTTAAGGCAAAACCAACAATATTAGAGTTGTCTTTTCCAGGCGCTCCAAATAATCCGTTTTCAAATCTTGTATATTCAGAAGTAATTCTTCCAGAAGCATCGACTCCATAAGTGTCGTAGTATCTTTCAAAACTTGGCGTATAAGCATAAGTTATACTTGGACGCATTACGTGTCTAATTGACTGAATTCTTTTGTCGTCTCCGAAGTTAAAAGTTCCGTAGATCGTTGTTCCTAAATTGGTGCTGAAATTATAAGTTCTATAAGAGTCAAAGCCGTTTATAGATTTATTAACTGTTTGTCCTGCAGTAGGATCGTACTCTTTTTGGATTGTTTTGTTAACCCAAGTTTCTTGATAGGTTGTAGAGGCTCCAGCACTAAAATATTTAAAAATCTTAAAGTTAGTGCTCAAAGGAATAGTCTGTTGTAATCCTAACTGCGCATCGTCAAACATCTGCGGTTTAAAAAACAAAGAATCTTTTGTTTTAAAGTAGTTTTTACCGCTTACATTATATTGTAAGTTGATGTTTTTGATTAATCCTTTCTTTACACCATCTTTTCCAACAAAAGGATAGACACGATCGATACTTCCTTGTAAGGATGGAAGAGTCATAATAATGTCTTCTGTTTGCGTATTCTGGCTATGTGTTGCAGATAACGAAATACGTGAGCCAGGAATGGTGTTGAAAGTTTTATTATATGAAATAGATGAACTTAATGTGTTATTTAAGTTTGATCCAATATTTGCTTGATTGATCGACTGTTTGAAATACTTACTACTACCCATGTTGACAGAAGCAGAAAAAGTAGAATTCGGATTTGATTTTGT
>NZ_DHEI01000159.1:5354-6808 GCF_002399805.1 Flavobacterium sp. UBA4854 | reverse complement strand
GGATACCCGCGCTCACTGCTAATTAAATTCTCAAAACGGATATTGACATTTCCTCGGTACTTATATCGAGTAGCATATGCAGATTCAAAACGCATGGCGTAACTTCCGTTGGTGTAATAATCTCCAAGTACAGTTAAGTCATAATTGTCGCTTAACGCAAAGTAGTAACCTCCATTCTGCAATGAAAATCCACGTGTGTTAGAATCGTTATAACTCGGAATAATAATACCAGAGACGCTTTTTTCTTTGCTTAAAGGGAAAAATCCATAAGGTAATGCAAGTGGTGTAGGAACATCAGCAATTACCATTTGCGTTAAACCGGCAACAATTTTTTTGCCTGGTACAAATTTAATTCTGCTGGTTTTGAAATAATACTCCGGATTATCAATATCTTGAGCCGTTGTAATAATTGCTCCTTTTAAAAAGTATACAGAATCATTCTCTTTTTTGGTAACAGAAGCTTTAATATTTAATTCTCCTTGTTTTGTTCTTGAGTTATAAATTAAAGCTTTTTTAGTTTTAAAATTAAAACGAATTGAATCTGGCTGTACCTCACTTGATCCTTGTTTGAAGTTCGGAAATTGTGTTAGTACTCCTGCAGAATCCTTAATTCTTCCTGCATAAACTTCATCTTTTTCGTAATTAAGAACAATTATACCCGATTTTAATTCGACATCTTTATAGTATAATTCTGCTTCATTATATAAAGTGATCAGCTTTTTTTTCTGATCAATTTTAGCATAGTCTTTTGCTTTGTATCTTACTTTTCCATCCAAAAAAGTCTTTTTTGGTTTAACCGTATCTAGTTTTATGGTATCTGTAATTGCAGGATTTTCTTTATCTGTTTGTTTTACAGCAGGTAAAGGCTTTTTTTTGTTTTTTATTTCTTGCGAGTATAAATTACCACAACCTATAGTTAGGAAAAATGATATTAAAACGATATTAAATAAGTTTGTGTGCAAAGGTTTAAATGCTATTTTTGTAAAATTATGGCTTGTTTTTTGACATGTCAAACTTACATATAATTTTTTGGCAAAAATAATCAATTCTAAAAATTATAACAGCTGCATTTTATTAAAATTAACTTTTAGATTTATGAATAGAATTAACAAATTTAAGGTAATATTTACTTTATTTCTAATAATATCGTCCTTTTGTGCTCATAGTCAGTCAAATGTGTTTAAGGTAACACTAGATGCCGGACATGGAGATCATGACTTTGGAGCTGTTTACAGTGGACGAATTGAAAAAAATATTGCTTTAGCTATTGTTTTGAAGGTAGGAAAGATTTTAGAGCTAAATCCTAATGTTAATGTAATTTATACTCGAAAAACAGATGTTTTTATAGATTTGGTAGAGAGAGCTAATATTGCCAACAGAGCAAATTCGAATATTTTTGTGTCTATTCACTGTAATGCAAACAAAAATACAGCAGCCGACGGAACAGAAACGTA
>NZ_DHEI01000159.1:2089-5166 GCF_002399805.1 Flavobacterium sp. UBA4854 | reverse complement strand
GAGAAAGATTATAAACGTAAATATGAAGGTTACGATCCTAATTCTCCAGAATCTATGATTGGTATGACTTTAATGCAAGAAGAATATTTAGATAATAGTATAACGCTTGCTACCAAAATAGAGGAAAATTTTGAAAAATTAGGAAAAAAACTTCGCCATGGAGGAGTAAAACAAGCACCTTTTATGGTACTTCACAAAGCATATATGCCAAGAGTTTTGGTTGAAACTGGCTTTGTGTCGAACCCAACAGAAGGGAATATTTTGAATTCTGAAGAAGGTCAAGATGATATTGCCAAAGCAATTGCAGAAGCAATCTTAAGTTACAAACGCGAATATTTTGGGACAGGAGCGGAAGCTACTGAGAGTCGGCCCATAAGAGATACGACTCCTGCAAAACCTAAAACAAGTACGCCAATTGCAGTAGCGAAGAATAGTCCAAAAGGGACTTTTTTTAAAGTACAGCTTATTGCGAGCATAAAAAAAACACCTTTAGAACCTAAAAACTTTAAAGGATTGAAAAATGTAACGATGGTATATGAAAACAATATTTATAAATATTTCTACGAAGAAACTTCAAGTTACGAGACAGCCCAAAAATATCTGCAAGAAGCTAAAAGTAAAGGATATGGCGCTGCATTTTTAGTAGCAACTAAAGATGGTGAAAAAATCAGTATTCAGGACGCGATTAAATAATAAGCTCAAGTTCGAATATTTATATTAATTTTGTACAAACACTTAGAATTTTGAAACTAACAAGAGAAATTAAAACGGCTATTTTAGTCATCGTATCTATTTTATTATTTATCTGGGGATATAGTTTTTTAAAAGGCAGAGATCTTTTTACTAATTATACCGTATTATACGCTGAATATGATAATGTTGAAGACTTAGCACCATCAGCTCCAGTAACACTTAATGGACTTGCAATTGGTAAAGTAAGTAAAATTACAATTGATGAAGTAACTGGTAAATTATTGGTTGAACTTCAGCTTAAAACAGATTTTCCAATTTCTAAAAGCAGTACAGCTGCAATTTATTCTCCAAGTTTAATTGCAGGAAAACAAATTAAAATCATTCCAAATTTTGCTGACAAAGAATTAGCCGAAGACGGACAGAAATTAACTTCTACTGTTGAATTGGGGTTGACAGAATCATTAGGAGGAAAAATAGAGCCAATTCAGCAAAAGCTTGATAAAATGCTTTTGAATATTGATAATTTGGTTACAGGATTAAACAATACTTTAGACAAGAATACTCAGGAAAATCTAAAGAAAACAATTGCTGAGTTGAGTCAGACAATGCAACAATTTCATAAAGCATCTGGTAGTCTTAACAATATCTTAGATACCAATAAAGGTCAGATAAATGGAATGGTTACAAACTTCAATAAAATGTCTGGCAACTTCAATAAGATTTCAGATTCATTAAACAAAGCAGATTTGGGTAAAACAGTTCGTAACTTGAACCAAACTTTAGCTAAAGTTGATGTTTTAATGAGTAATTTGAATTCTGGAAAAGGGACAGCAGGAAAAATACTTAACGATGAGGCTTTATATAATAACCTGACTAAAACTTCAAAAGAGCTAGAATTGTTATTGCAAGACCTTCGTCTTTATCCAACCCGTTACGTAAACGTTTCTCTTTTTGGAAAGAAAAACAAACCATACGTAGCGCCAACAGAAGAAACAAACTCAACTGATAAAAAATAAGTATAAATGAGTTATTTAGATAATATTTTATTCGCAGTACTTCTTATAGTAGGTTTCGGTTTTTTTGCAGCGAGCGTAAAAAAAATCATCCGAAATATTAATTTAGGAGTCGATGTAGATCGAAAAGATAATCCTAAAGCTCGTTGGAAAAACATGGCCTTGATTGCTCTTGGGCAATCAAAAATGGTGAGACGCCCTGTTGCTGGAATACTGCATATATTTGTATATGTAGGTTTTATAATTATCAATATTGAATTGCTTGAAATCATTATTGATGGACTTTTTGGAACTCATAGAGTTTTTGCGCCCTATTTAGGCGTAGTTTATGACGTTTTAATTGCTTCATTTGAAATTTTGGCAATACTTGTAATTATTGCAGTAGTAACGTTTTGGATTAGAAGAAATGTAATTCGCTTAAAGCGTTTTATTAATTCAGACTTGAACGGATTTCCAAAAAGTGATGCCAATTACATTCTGTATTTTGAGACAGTTTTAATGATTCTGTTTTTATTGATGAATGCTTCAGATTTGCATTTGCAGAATGTTCCAGGTGGATATTCTCATTTTCATAAAGCAGGAAGTTATCCAATAAGCCAGTTTATTGCTCCAATTTTTAATGGTACATCTAACGAAGTTGTTGGGTTATTGTTTGAAGTTTTTTGGTGGTTGCATATTGTTGGTATTTTAGTTTTCATGAACTATTTATACTTCTCAAAACACTTGCACATTCTTTTGGCTTTCCCGAATACGTATTTTGCAAACTTAAAACCAGAGGGACAATTTGATAATTTGGCTTCTGTGACAAAAGAGGTAAAATTAATGATGGATCCAAATGCTGATCCGTTTGCGGCAGCTCCGGTTGATGAAAACGCGGCTCCGAGTAAATTTGGTGCAAGTGATGTTCAGGATTTAAACTGGGTTCAGTTATTAAATGCTTATACATGTACAGAATGCGGACGTTGTACTTCGTCTTGCCCTGCAAATCAAACGGGTAAAAAATTGTCTCCACGTAAAATTATGATGGATACGAGAGATCGTTTAACGGAAGTGGGTAAAAATATCGATGCCAATAAAGGTGTATTTGTTCCAGATAATAAATCACTTTTAAACGATTATATTACTCCAGAAGAATTATGGGCTTGTACCTCTTGTAATGCTTGCGTTGAAGAATGTCCTGTAAATATTAGTCCGTTATCTATTATTATGGATATGCGTCGTTACTTGGTTATGGAACAAAGTGCTGCGCCAATGTCATTAAACGCAATGATGACTAATATTGAAAATAACGGTGCACCATGGCAATATAGCCAGCAAGACCGTTTAAATTGGAAAAACGAAAATTAAGATTTATTGTTTAATCGGTTAGTT
>NZ_DHEI01000159.1:0-1905 GCF_002399805.1 Flavobacterium sp. UBA4854 | reverse complement strand
TTTTAGCGATTAAACAATTTCACGATTAACCGATTAAACAAAAGTGAGAGAAATGTCAGAAAATTTAGTAGTACCAACAATGGCAGAAATGCTTGCCGAAGGAAAACAACCAGAGGTTTTGTTTTGGGTAGGTTGCGCAGGAAGTTTTGATGATAGAGCAAAAAAAATTACTAAAGCGTTTGTACGTATTTTAAACCGTACTAATGTTTCTTTTGCAGTTTTAGGTACAGAAGAGAGTTGTACTGGAGATCCTGCAAAGAGAGCTGGAAATGAGTTTTTGTTTCAGATGCAAGCTATGATGAATATCGAGGTTTTGAATGCTTATGAAGCTAAAAAGATTGTTACAGCTTGTCCGCATTGTTTTAATACTTTAAAAAATGAATATCCAGAATTAGGAGGAAACTACGAAGTGATTCATCATACAGAATTTTTGAAATCATTAATTGATGATGGAAGATTAACTGTTGAAGGTGGACAATTTAAAGGTAAAAAAATCACTTTTCATGATCCTTGTTATTTAGGTAGAGCAAATAAAGTTTACGAAGCGCCAAGAGATTTAATTCAGAAATTAGACGTTGAATTGGTCGAAATGAAACGTTCTAAAGCAAATGGCTTATGCTGTGGAGCTGGTGGAGCGCAAATGTTTAAAGATGCTGAACCTGGAAATAAAGAAGTAAATGTTCTTCGTACAGAAGATGCATTAGAAGTAAAGCCAGATATTATTGCTGCTGGTTGCCCGTTCTGTAATACAATGTTGACAGATGGAATTAAGCATCAAGAAAAAGAAGGACAGGTTAAAGTGCTGGATATCGCTGAATTAATTGCGAATGCACAGGATTTGTAGTCTGAGGTTCTAAGATGCTAAGGTTCTAAGACTAGATCTTAAAAATCTAAAATCAACAATCTAAAATCAACAATCTAAAATCTAAAATTTAAAAATGTATATACCTTTTGAAAATTTACCAGGTGAATCTAGAGTTTGGATTTACCAGTCGAACAGAAAATTTTCTGAGGAAGAGTTTTCTGAAATCGAAACAGATTTAAAAGCTTTTGTAGAACAATGGGCTGCGCATGGCACAAGTCTAGAAGCTTCATTTTTGTTAAAATACAATAGATTTATAATATTGGCAGTAAATCAAGACGTACAAGCCGCTACAGGTTGTTCTATTGATAGTTCTGTTGAATTTATTCAAAGTTTAGAGAAAAAGTATAATGTTGATTTGTTAGATAAAATGAATGTTACTTTTAAACTAGGAGAACATATTGCTCATAAACCATTAATTGACTTCAAGAAAATGGTAAAAGATAAATCAGTTTCTGAGAATACAATTGTTTTCAATAACTTGGTAAACAATATTGAAGAATTCAATGAGTCTTGGGAAGTTCCTGCAGCTGATAGCTGGCACAGCAGGTTTTTTTAAGAGTATTTAAAATATATTTAAAAGGCATAAAATTTAGATTTTGTGCCTTTTTTTATGGTTTTCAAGTTTAAAAACAGTTAGGTTTAGCTGTGTAAAGAACTTTGTCAAAGTTTAAAACTTTGACAAAGTTGAGCAGGATCGCGGTCTTATGAAAATAAAAACGTCTAATCTAGCCCCGATGGGAGCGGTATCTCCCGATTTAGAAAAACAAGGCTTTTTCAGCCGTAGTTTTTGTTGATCGGGAATTTAGCGTACAGCGGGACTAATGTTGTTTTGACCGATATTGTTCTGCTTCTAAAAAATATTTATTAACCAGAGTTAATCTAATTTTGTCAAAAATCTAACAATTTAAACGGTTAATTAAACGCTATTTTTGAGTATTTTCGTAGAATTAAATTTTATCCATGAAAATAGCAATAGTTTGTTATCCTACTTTTGGAGGTAGTGGTGTAGTAGCCACTGAGTTAGGTCTCGAGTTAGCCAG
>NZ_DHEI01000137.1:11016-48958 GCF_002399805.1 Flavobacterium sp. UBA4854 | reverse complement strand
CAACCACAAGCGGAATGGCAAGAACGATTTTAAGTTTTATCGAAAGAGGTTTAGAACCAAATTATATCGATCAATATCCAAAAGATATCGAAAAAGCAACTTTACGGCAAGTAAACGATGCCATTAAGAAATACATTCAGTTGGATAAAATGATCATTATCAAATCGGGTTCTCTAACTAAAGATGGGAATCCGTTGAAGTAGTTTTTAGTATTCAGTCTCGATAATTCAACTTTGTCAAAGTTTTAAACTTTGACAAAGTTTGTTGCTAAATCTAAAATCTGCAATCTAAAATCAACAATTTTTAATAGTCGTCTTTCATTATTTCATTTTAGAATCTGAATTAGTAAGCCATTTTCGGTGAAAGACCAAAAGAGCTGTTTTGCCGACAGCTCTTTTTTTTCAAAAAATTAAACCAAAAACAAATGAAAAATACAATAATTGCATTTCTGTTATTGATCTCGTTTTCCATGTTCGGACAAATATATAATCCGGTAAAATGGACGACAACTGTAGAAAAAATTTCAGATAAAGAATATATTTTAAAAGCCCAAGCGAAAATACAATCCGGCTGGCATTTATACGGACAATATATCGAAGAAGGCGGACCTTCGCCAACGGCTTTTACTTTTAAAAATCAACCGAAAAAATTCGAATTAATCGGAAAAACAACCGAAGATAAAGGACACGAAACAGTTGATAAAATCTTCGATATGAAAATTAAATATTTTGAAGATCAAGCACTTTTCACGCAAAAAATTAAATTCATTTCAGACGATATTTCAGATGTTGCTGCCGAGGTCGATTTTATGGTTTGCGACGATAGTAATTGCTTGCCACCTTCTACAGAAGAATTAACTTTTAAAATTCCGAAAGAAAAGAAATTGGCGTCTGCCGAAGAAACTGCAGTCGTAAAAACAGATTCTGTAACTAAAGAAGAAAAATCGGTTTCTCAGACAGAAGAAAAAATATTGAAACAAGAAATTACCAGCTCACCAAAGAAAACCGAATCTAGAGGATTGCTGACGATTTTTATTTTAGCATTTTTATCTGGATTTGCTGCATTGTTGACGCCTTGTGTTTTTCCAATGATTCCGATGACAGTAAGTTTTTTTACAAAACAAAGTAAAAGCAAAGCGGCAGGAATTAAAAATGCCATGATTTACGGAATTTCAATCGTAATTATTTATGTGTTATTGGGTTCAATCGTAACAGCAGTTTTTGGTGCCGATTCGTTAAACGCGCTTTCAACCAATGTTTGGTTCAATCTGATTTTCTTTATTTTATTGGTTGTTTTTGCTTGTTCGTTTTTGGGCGCTTTCGAAATTGTACTGCCAAGTTCATTAGCCAACAAAGTAGATTCGCAAGCCGATAGAGGAGGACTGATTGGGATTTTCTTTATGGCTTTGGCTTTAGCGATTGTATCATTTTCGTGCACAGGACCAATTGTAGGAACTTTATTGGTTGAAGCCGCTTCAAAAGGCGGAATCGCACCAATTGTTGGAATGTTAGGTTTCTCAATTGCAATTGCATTACCGTTTTCATTATTTGCTGCTTTCCCAGGCTGGCTGAATGCTTTGCCAAAATCGGGCGGGTGGCTGAATACGGTAAAAGTAGTTTTAGGATTTTTAGAATTAGCTCTGGCTTTCAAATTTTTATCGAATGCCGATTTAGTTCTGCAATTGCATTGGCTAGAAAGAGAAATTTTTCTTGCGATTTGGATTGCCGTTTTCGGAATGCTGGCTTTTTATCTATTCGGAAAAATTACGTTGCCACATGATTCTCCTTTAAATCATATTTCAGTTGGAAGATTAGGTTTTGGATTAATCGTTTTGAGTTTTACGATTTATCTGATTCCAGGACTTTGGGGCGCTCCATTAAAATTAATTAGCGGATTTCCTCCTCCAATGCAATACAGTGAATCACCAAAAGGATTGGGAGTTTCGAGTAATTCAGAATTAAAAACTACAGGTTCTTTGCCAGAAGGAGCAGAGCACGGCCCGCAAAATATTATTACGTTTCATGATTATAATAAAGGAATGGAATATGCTAAAAAAGTCGGTAAACCAGTCTTATTAGATTTCACAGGTTATGCTTGTGTAAACTGCCGAAAAATGGAAGAATTGGTTTGGTCAGATCCAAAAGTTTTAGGGGTTTTAAATAACGATGTGGTTTTGATTTCATTGTATGTTGATGATAAAAAAGAGCTTCCAGAAACCGAACAATACGTTTCTGAAACAACAGGAAAAAAGATTAAAACAATCGGCAATAAATGGAGCGATTTACAAATTAAAACCTACAAAGCAAATGCACAGCCGTTTTATGTAATTGTAGATCATAATAGTGTGAACTTGACAGAGCCGTCAGCTTATAATCCGAATATTGAGGAGTATTATAAATGGTTGCAGAGTGGAATTGGGAAGTTTAAGAAGTAAGTATTTTAAAAAAGATTGCTTTTGCATAATCTTTTCATTTATTTTCTAATAATAAAGCCAGCATAAGGCTACTTTTTTGTCATCTGATGCTGGCTTTGATTTTAGATTTGTTTTTAAGTTTTAAAAATAGTTGTTTAATCTACCAAGTTGTTAATGCACTTCTTTTCCAAGTGTTGGTATTTACACAAATATAAACATAATCATTGTCTATTCTAATATCTCCTTTAACTCCTGTTGCTGTGGCAGAAGTTGGAGCAACATTTGTTGTTGTCAAGGAAGGTAAACTAGTAGCTAGATACTCTTTTGTGATTATAGCTTTTCCTGTTGTGTCACCTGCTATTAAAGAATTGGTCTGTCTAGGGACTCGTGTTAAACCTGTATTGTCACTAATATACCCCATAGCTCCAGTTCCTGTGGCAATAATTATATGGTCACTGAGATCAGTTAAACCAATTAGTCCTCCAATCAAGGTATTATTATTTCCGGTATGAATGCCAGTAACGCCTGTACTTAAAGGATTTAGTATTATGTTTTTATTTCCGGTTGTCACGCCATCATTAATTGTATTTTCTATCAATAGATTATTACTTCCTGTAGTAATAGCTCTACCAGCTTGAAATCCAAATAATATGTTATTGTTGGCTGTAGTTTGAAGTGCTCCTGCCCCTTCTCCTAGAACTGTATTAAATGATCCTGTTGTATTGCTACTTAGAGCTCTAGATCCTATAGCTGTATTTCGCTGTCCAGTCGTATTTAAATTCAAAACACCGTAACCGACCGCTGTATTATAAGATCCCGTGGTATTAAAAACTAAAGTATTTCTTCCGACACCAGTATTAAATTGTCCAGTTGTATTATAAAGTAGTGTATTTCGTCCAAGAGCCGTATTTTGGATTAGATTGCCTCCACCGATTCCTATCCTAATGCCATTAATTGTCTTATCTGCACCTCCTAATTCTTGTAATGCAGTATTGTTAACAATACCAGCAGTTGTTGCGGAGACAGGATCAGATTCTTTTTCAGAGATATCACTGAACTCTAGTTCTCCATTTTCGTTTGTTTTTAAAATTTTATCAGGCTGATTTGTCTCTAAATCGGCGACTTTTATTCTATTATGATTTGTGCTCATTAATTTTGATTTGTAATTGTTATTAATGCTTGTTATTTTTTATTTTTGAATAAAACATGGTCAAATTTCAGTCGAGGTTTAAATTCTTAAGATGTTAAAATAACATCTTAAGAATTCTAAGAAATGAGAGTCATTAGAATCGAAAGGCTTTTATCTATTGTGCATTATCTTTTTATTTTAATTATCTATATAAACTATCAAATTTTGTTAGCTCCCCCATCATTTTATATATTTTGAGTGCTTTTTCTTTAAGTTGCTAGGAAAGAGAAAAACATTTGTTTATTTATAAGAATCGTCAACATCACAATCTAAAGAAGATTTAATTATCATCAAATTAGAATAGTTTGTTTTTATATATAATTTATAATTGCATTTCTAGAAGTTTGAGCATAAACTAAATCACCATCTGGTGCTCCTGCGTTTGCGGTCTGTAAGGCGACAGGTACAGTTATATTACAACCCAATTTGATTCCAAAAAATACATTGTTGTTTGTTGTGGTATCACCACAGATAGTTAAAGCTCGAAGACTTATATTATTAATGCCGGTACAATTATAAAAGGCATTTGTTCCAATTGACGTTACATGATTAAGAATTAAAGAAGTCAGAGAAGGGCAATCTGAAAAGCATCCTCCGCCTATGCTTGTAATCGGACCTACTGTAAATTCATTTAATGCCGCGCATCCGCTAAAGCTTGCTAAAGCAATGCTGCCCGCTAAATTTGGAGCATAGAAGGCCGTCATTTTGCTTGTGCCCTCAAAGCATCTTCCGGTTCCTGTAATGCTGGTAAGCAGCGGAGCATGGAAGGTCAGCAGAGAGGTGTTGTTTCTGAATGTGCCAAGCGAAATATTTGACTGGCTGTCAATAGCCGTAACCTTAGGGAAGCTATAGCTTGTTATGGATTTGCAATTGTAGAAAGCTGAGTCGGCTATCGATTCTAAGCTGTCTGCAGTAAAATCCAATAGGGAAGTGCAGTTATAGAACGCTCTGCTGGCTATTGTTTTGACTGATGAAATATCTATGCTTTTCAGTTTGTCAAAACTGTGAAAGCAGTTGGAAGGAATAGACACTGATGAGGCTATATACACATTTTCCAAGCTGATGCAGCCTATAAAAGTTCCGGCGGGAGTATCTTTTAGGCTGTTTGCTGAAAAATATTTTAAGCCTGAGCAGTTGCTAAATGTGTTTACTCCCGTTAATGCATTCAGGCTATTGAAAGTCAGAGAAGTCAGAGAAGAACAATCAGAAAAGCATCCTCCGCCTATGCTTGTAATCGGACCTACTGTAAATTCATTTAATGCCGCGCATCCGCTAAAGCTTGCTAGAGCAATGCTGCCCGCTAAATTTGGAGCATAGAAGGCCGTCATTTTGCTTGCGCCCTCAAAGCATCTTCCGGTTCCTGTAATGCTGGTAAGCAGCGGAGCATGGAAAGACAGCAGGGAGGTATTGTTCCTGAATGTGCCAAGCGCGCCAATTGACTGGCTGTCAATAGCCGTGACTTTAGGGAAGCTATAGCTTGTTATGGATTTGCAATTGTAGAAAGCTGAGTCGGCTATCGATTCTAAGCTGTCTGCAGTAAAATCCAATAGGGAAGTGCAGTTATAGAATGATCTTGTTCCTAATGACTTTACATATCCTTCTGAATCGTTAAAATACGTAATATTAGTATTTCCATTAAAAGCATTAGATGGTATTTGATAAATTATATTTATTTTAAATTGAATATCATTGCCAACCACTTTAAAGTTTTTAATTTGGCTAGCAGATACTCCTATTTTTGTAGCTAATAATGCAGGCGTATTTATTGTTTCTGCAATACCTCCTATAAAAGTATTAGGTTTTGATTTTACCCTTCCAAATATTGTTTTTCGTAATCCCATAATTAAAGCCCTAAAATCATTATTGAATGCAGTCCTTCATTTTGCATAAATGTGAATATCTGTTTTTCAGTTACTGTAGGAGGTGTTCCAAATTCAAATGTTTTTGGAGCAGTAATAGACCAGTTTAATGATGTGCCAGCTTTGGTAATTCCTTCAAAACACATTCCTGAATTAATAAACGAATTAGGTATTGTTAATGTTCCTGTACCAGTAAATTTGACTGTTTTACCATTCCAAGTATCTTGAACAGTTGCTGGTAACGTTACATTAATCTGATTCGAAATATCCTGTTTGTTTGATAAGTCGATATTTCCACTTCCTAAAATTGATTCTCCATTGATTGTTTTAAAAGTTTTTTCAGGCATTTCATTAAAAGTTAATTCGCCTTTTTCATTGGTAACTAAAGTTTTATTTGGCTGACTAGTTTCGAGATCAGCGACTTTTATTCTGTTGTGATTTGTATTCATTTTTATACTTTTTTAATAAACTATTCTGCGGTCTCCATTAGAAGTCTTGTATTCGCACCCAATTGGAAGGCCTCCTGCAATTGCTGAAGCATTATCTGGATATGTAGGCATTTTTGCCCAAATCATATATCCATTTTCATCTATATATGCTCTAACCGTTTCAATTTGCATATCAGTTCCTGAAGTTGTTTTTTGGCCTGTAATAAAATTAATTCTTGATTGACCTATTCCTTTACCACTGCCTGCCTTAAAATTAAGAGCTCCTCCATGTAAATCAGGTGCTCCTAGATTATCATTTATTTGAACGTATATCTCGCCATTGCTAAGACCTGCATATATATTTCCCTTAGCATCGGCAGCCATTGCTCTCCATCCGCCGGTAGGAGCATTTTGAAGAATAAATGGTCCAGAACCAGAAGTCCTCTTGTATATTAGTCCAAACTCTGTTGCTCCATAAATATCACCATTTGGAGAAGCGCACATTGATCGGAAATTTCCAGAAGCTACTGGAACAAATGTTGTACTTCCATTAATTTGTATATATACATTACCCCAATCCTCACAACAATAAACATCTCCGTTTGGAGAAACACATAATCCCCACCATGACCTTATGGTTTGATTACAGGATAAAAAAACATCGGTCCCAGAGACCATTTTGTATATTTGGGTTCTATTCGCCAAATAAACATCTCCATTTGGTGCACAAGCTAAGCCTCTGATATCTCCTAAATTAGATGCGAAAACTGAATATGTAGATTCTCCAACGAGTCGACGATATACATTTCCGTTTGAAGAACCAATATAAGATGTGCCAGATGGAGTAAAACAAATTCCTCCATGGGCAGCTTGAGTACCTAGTAATCCAACATTTACAAATATACTTGTGTCAAAGTATCTGATCCATATTTGATTTCCCACGAAATATAAGTTGCCATGTAAATCTACTGCCATCCCATAATTTGTAGCTTTTGGATTATTTAAAGAGACAAAATCGTTATCAATTCCATAATTAATTGTTCTTCCAGCTGAAATAGTTAAATCTGCACCTGAACTTTGGTTTGTGCTTTGCTCTATACCAATTTCTTTTGTTGATTGATTTCCTAATGTAATATCCTTAGTTGGGATTTTAGATGTTCCTATTCCAAAAGAAATACCATTATCGATTAATCTGCTAGAACCTAATGTTGTTGCACTTAAAGACTTAGGAATATAATTTGTAATTCCTGTAAAAACAGATTGTTTGGTCGCTAATGAAGAATTGATAGTTGATAAATCAGTATTATCTAACAAAGTTCCGTTTCTATTTTGTAGAGTATAAGTTCTCGAAGTAGTATTAGAATTTGTAAAAAAAGAGGTAAAAGTATTTGCGGCATTTCTTATGCCTAATGTACCATTAAGAAATGTTTTAATTCCCAAAACATTTTGATCGTTAGAAATTCCTAAGTAGATGGTGTCAAAATAAGTTTTGAGAGTGTCTTTAATATTGTCTATTAAGCCCTTTAAAACTTTCCCCTGTCTAGCATCCAGAGCTTTTCCTTCTTCGCTGTAGTCTAATCCATTATAGCTATCGGTTTTGATGCTGTTAATATCACGAAACTCCAGCTCGCCGCTGGAGTTTGTGCTTAAAATTTTATTTGGTTGATTTGTTTCTAAATCAGCCACTTTTATTCTGTTGTGATTTGTGCTCATTTTTGTGGTATTTAATTCATGATTTTTAAGGTCTATGTATCACATAGACCTTTTTGTCTGTAGCCAAAAATTATGTCTTTGATATTTCTAATGGGAAGTTTATATGGAACCAGAAATTTCAGAACTAAACGGAGAATAATTACCAGCTGCATCTTTGGCTCTTACTTTAAAATAATATGTTTCATCTATTGTGGCATAAAAAACACCAGTAATGTTTGGAGTTCCGTAATATGGATCAGTTCCGTAAGTGCCATTGTTTATTCTTCTAAAAACTTCGTATCGAACCACACCAACATTATCTGTAGATGCATTCCATTCTAAGGTTAGATGATTTTCATCTGAAGAATAGCATCTCAATCCTGTTGGAGCAGTTGGAGGAATAGTGTCTAAAATTGTTGCAGTACATGTCCCCACATTGTTAGCATATATCTGAGCATTAGCCTCTAACCAAGCAATTGCTTGGTTATTTGCATCTAATACACTTTCATTTGAAACAAACTGATTGGGATAGGCTGTAAGTGTGACATCACTACCCGAATATCCAGAACCACAATTATTTCTAGTTATAGTTTTAGTCTGTGCAGTATTATAAAATCTTGAGCCTGGTGGACAAGTTGTTGTATCTAGAAAAGGAGCAATATAATCTGGATCTGTAACTATATTGGGTTTAGTTTCTCCGGTTGCAGTACCATCATCTGTATAGTATCTTTCTAATGTTTCAAAAGATTTATATCCTGTATTTTCCATATTTTAATAAGTTATTGCAACCTTCGCTGTAGAAGTGTTTTTATCGTAAGTTATGTATCCAATATTTGTTACTTGATCAATATCATTTATCCATGAAGGTGGCTTAGGAACGTTTTTAGAAAAGGTAAGTTGTTGTACTTGCGAACCTCCGATATTGATAAAATCGTAGTCAGCATCGACCTTTTGCATTATTCCTCCAGAGTATGTTGTAATTTCGACATCGATATTACCTGTTCCGATTTCTCCAAACCAAGCTGTAGCCATCCTAACTGGAACTGATTTTAAAGTAGTGTAGTCTGAGAGAAGTTTGTCGAAATTGATTAAACAGGCTTCGACTCCATTATCTTTTCTATTGTCACCAGCATACATAATATAGGATTGCATTGCTGTGCTATTATTTGGTAATTCATTTCCATGTCCATGACCAAATCCCATGTATTTACTATCCCATTCAGTTCCAGTACTGACAAATCCAGTAAAAGTATCCAAATCACGACCAGCACCTAAGGCCCACTTGTATCTAATTGTCATATAATCAAAAGGTAATAATGTTGTTGCAGGTTCTAGCACACAAGAAGGGTTTTCTCCTCTCCATGCTGTAGGTCTAATAGTACAAATTCCGGTATTATTAGCATAAGCTTGTGCATTTGCATCTAACCAAGATTGAGCTTGCAGGTTTGCATCTGCAACGCTTTCTGTCGAAATAAATTTATTGGCAGGAGCAATTAAAGTAACTAGATTTCCAGATGTTCCGTAGAGACAATCATTCTTTTTTACGGTTGAGGTCTTTTCGGTATTATAATAAACCGTTGCTCCTTCTGCGGGATTATATTGGTCTATATAAGCAAAAGGCTTGTATGTTATATTTTCTTCCATATTTATTTTAGTAAGAACATTGATTTTTTAAGTTTTTCAAAACCATAAAAAGAAAGGTGAATTATAAGGGAAGTGTTGGCCAAACAACAATAGTTGGATCTTCTAAATCAGTTAAATCTCTTAGCTTTTGTCTATAATTTTTCCATGCCATTTTTTTCTCTTCAGAAAGTGGTGAATCTTTTACTTGAGTCCAATCACTATCCATTAAAAGTGCATTTCTGGTGGTTCTTAAGTTTGCTAAAAGCTCTTCTTTATTTTGAACAAAAGGAGAATGGCAATGTTTGCCTGCAATTACTTTATAATTTTTTGACAATGCTTGTTGCCATTCTTCTTCAGTTAATTCAATATTTGGTTCTGGAACATTTTCATGAATTCCTTCGACATAAAAACCTGTGTATTCTCCGTTTTCGTTATATGTTGCTTTATACATAATTTTTATTTTTTTTAATTTTAATTAATACCCAATTGCGAACATGTAACCATAAGTACCATCAATAACTGCATAGTAATTTGTACTTGTAATATTGGCAACGTGATTGGTTCCTCTACTTCCAGAAGATGTTCTTATAGTAGAGACCGTAACGCTTAAAGCTTTGTTTGGCCAGGTTAAGGGAAAAGTATAATTATTTGTATTGTTGATTAAATAAGCCCACTGAAGAATTAATCCGTTACTAAATTTTTGGTAGCCTCCAGAAGAAAGCGTACTAATAAAATGTCCAGCATCATAATCAGAACCTGGAGAAGTTGAAACAGAACCGTCTGCCATTAAAAACTGATTAGAGGTTCCGCCCGATTTAATAAAACCTTTTGCTTCAATTGTTTCTGCAAAATTTTTTTTCCCGCCAATAGTCTGCGGTGTTGTTAAGTCAACATATTTAGAGTTTAGTTCTAAATCCGATAAAGTAACAGTGCTTTTATACCAGTAATCAACTTCTATATTACGATTACTTACTACGGCAGAAAATGTAATAATCCCGCTGTTATAGTTTACAGTATAATCTTTGCCTGTTCCTTCTCTAAGCAACTGACCATTTTTGTAGATTCGAACACTATCTTTAATAGGAAGTTCTGTTAGAGTAATTTTATCATTATTGAAGGTATCCTCGTCAAAATTTTCTTTGAACGGTACAGATAAACTTCCAAGAATCGGGTCAGTGTTAGGATCACTTGATTCTGTGTCTGCATTTTTGGCCCAATAATTTACTTCGATATTTTGATTGCTGATTGGAGCTGAAAAAGTGATTACACCACTGTCATTGTTTACATTGTAATCTTCAATCTCTTTTAATAATTGACCATTTTTATATACTTTAGCGCTGTCTGCAATAGGTGCTGGATCTAGCTGAATTGATGATCCAGTAAAACCATCTTGAAAATTTTTGATTGGTACATAACAATTGCCAGCAATGATTCCTGCATTTTGAAAAGCTGCTTTTAAAAGCGCTGGTGTGATATAATGCTCATTATCTGTTCCTGTTTCGACCATTTGAAAATTAGCCTTGTCATCGTCTTTATGAACGAAATTGTCAAAAATTTCAACAAAGTCAAGGTGTGTAGGAACATCTCCGTTATTGAATTTGTTGTGAAAGTCATTTCTACTTGTTGCCATTTTATTTAGTTTTATTTCTTGCTTTTAAATGTTTGTATAAGACCTGAAGTCAATACCAATGAAATTGTATCATTGGTATTGTCAGTTTTTAAAGAGTTAGGATTTTTTCGTCATTGCTCAACATTCCAGACGAATTTTCAGAGATTATTTTAAAATGATGATACACTCTTTTACCGTTTTCATCTTTAATAATCAATTCATCAGTTTTTGGTTTTGTCTCCAGTAAAGGCAGAATGACTTCTTCTAGATTTGTAGAAATCTCATGAATTTTTTCCCAGTTACCCTGATTATTCATTTTGTATAAATGATATTTGCCATTATAAACTGTTTTTTTCCAGTTGAAAACGATAGGTTTTAAAATTGCTCCATTAGTTCCTGTAGCAATTCCTGAGGCTTTTAATGTTGGAGACTCAGGCGAAACAGTATCTACAATTGTTGTTGCCGTAATTTTTGAGGGCTGAGATGGCGCATAATCAATTTTTATAACAGGATTGTCTGTTGGCGATTCTGAATCTGCATATTCAATTTGTTTTGAAACCGTAATTCTGTAAAAAAGAGCATCACCAAAAGGGGTATATTCTAAATCTTCAAAATCATCATAAATGGTCCAGACATTTTCAAAATCGGCAGATAAAGTATCTTCATCAATCCCAATTTCTTTAACCAGTTTCATTGTTCTTGTTGACTGCGCTTCAAGCATGGTTTCGGCACGGTAAACATTTATTTTTTTGATTTTAGATTGTGACAAATAAGCATTTAATTCGATCTGAACAGCAGGCTTAATTCCTAGAACTTGATTTCCAAGAATTGGCATAATTCTTTTAATTTCAGGTGTTTTAGGTGGGGTAGAAGCAACCAGTTTTACAGGTCCCATAAGGTCGCTGAATTCTCCAAAATTCATTTTGATATCCATTTCGCGAACTGCATAGAAATAAATGTTTTGTGAGTTTCCATCCAAATTAAAATCGGTGAATTGGACTTGGTTATCATTTTCGTTAATGATTTTAATCATTGGTGCAATGTCAAAATCGGCATCAGTTGGTTTTAAAGCATTTCCGTTTTTATCTTTAATGGTTTGTTTTTTATTAACGGGAACATAATTATTTCCTTTAATATAATCGTATACAACAGGTACTTCAGTTAAAGGAACAAAAGCGGCTTGAATGGCTTGTTCAACAAAATAAACTGCTAACATTGGTTTTTCAACTTGTTGCGAAATTAGAACTTGATTTAGTGATGTAATTTTAGTTATTGTTGGTTCTGTAACGCCTTGTGTCGCATTATGCCATTCAATAAAATCATTAATCAGTTTTATGAATTCTTGGTTGTCAGGCAATGGAAACTGATAGTTTTCTGCAGTATCATTCTCAGGTAAAATTTTATAATGTCCTGTGTCGGCAAGATTATTAAAGTCTAAAAAGTCGCTCCATCTTTCGTTAAAATCAATTTCATCATTTCCGCCCAATTTGTTTAATTGTTCGCGAATTACACTTACTGTTTCAGGTTCGTATAAAATGTTCAGAAAATCTTCATCATTGGCTCTGTAATGTAATAATCCATAAGGTTTACGATTTTTTTCATATTTGGTTGTAAAAGTGTACGAAGAACGATTGTAAAAATCAGGACGAGTTGCATACAAACTGCCTCCAATAATTTCTTTCGGTTTTTTGGGTTTTTCAACACGGACAGCATACATAGGACTAGGGATACTAATCTTTGATTTATAGCCAATCTCTGTTTTTGAATGTGTGCTAATTCCGAAAATAGAATAGTGCGTACTTTCATTTTCTCGTGGCTGAATATTTTGCTCTGTGATTCCAGAAACAGGATCTGCGTATAGGTAAACTTTGTAACTTGGATAATAATTTACACTTTGTGAAACAGTTCCAGCTGTATAGCTTGGCGCTTCATTTTCTTCGCGTGGACCATCTACAGCACCTAAAATTTCATCGTAATTTTCATCCATGGTTTGCAAAGCATAATCACCAAGTTTAAAATCAGGATCATCAATGTATAAAACTAAATTTCCTGTTGTACCAATGTTTTCTGTTTTATAAACTTTAAACTCTTTCCTTGATTGCACTGGAACAGGATTTCCTGGCTGTATAGCGCTTTTTCTAAATAATCGCACAATTCCATTAGACCATTCAACAGAATTTCCATTTTCTGATTTGAATTGAGGATGCTGTTCTAAACTAAAGTTTTTGAAAATGATTTTGTATAATCCTAAATGTTTTTTGTCAACCAATTTAATTGGATCACCTTCTGGATTCAATTTATAAGCTCCCTTATCATCCATTTCGTAAGAAACTTCAAAATGCCTTTCAATTGTAGCATCTTTCCAAACTCCTCTTGTTTTTTCTACTTGTAAGTTGTTTCCATTCTCGTTTTTGCGTTCAATAACTTCTCGATGAATATTATTTAAATTAGTAGGATATTGAACTTTAAAATCACTTTGTGGCTGATGCCAATTATCAACTGTCTGCATGTTTTGCACCAGTGTACATAATTTGTTCTCAGGAATTTGGATGTTTTTAATTTGTTCAGAATCTATTGTCGCATCGCCATCAGCATGAAGCCTGTCGGTTACTTCCTTTTTTAATACTTCAACCAAAGCATAATCAAAAACATCATTATTTTTATCATCTTTTTTAAGTTGAACTTGAATGTTTTGAATTAAATAGTTTTCGTCTCCAATAGTTAATATTCCTCCATTAAATCTGGTTTTGTTGGTGTTGTTTAAACCAATTTTTACTTCTTGGCCACTACTGATAATTTTGTATTCTCTTATTTTAACAATCGAAGTCAGATTATTTACTGAATTGTTATCAATGCTTTCAATTTGGCCATATTCAACTTCTGGAAGCCCGTCTTTGTAATACAGTTTAAAATGATCTGCAAATATTTCCTCGCTATCAGGAAAAATTGTGTCTTTCTTTTTCTCAGCATCCTCAACGGAGATTTCTTTAGGAACAGAATAACTTAAAAGTTCTTGAGCCGAATAGTAGTCAAACATAATTCTAACCAATGTTTTGTCACTTCCGGTAATCTTGCCTAATAATTCTTGTTCAGACAAAGAGGTAAACGTCAGTGGTTTTTCTTCGGTAACAAGAAGTGCATTAATATTACTTGGAGGCATTAAATTATTAGCTGGTTTAATGTTCGATTTAATACTAATTTGACGCCCAGATGATGCTCTTGAGAAAATATTAATTCCGTATCCTTGATAGATATAAATATTTTCTCCGGTTTCTTCCTGAATTGCATTTAAAATTGATTTTCCAGATTTAGGAATAATAATCGGAACAGTTTCATACTTAGATTCTTTCAGATTTTGATTAATACTTTTGTATTCGACATCATGCGATAATTCTGGATTTTTCCATGTTGGCTCTGTGGCAATTTTATGATCGATTCCTAAGTAAATTGGAAATGTAAAAGCACTTCCGTCATATTCTAAAGATGATTTAAAGAAGTCTTTGCCTGAGTAAGGCTCTACAACATCGTAGTCCATAACATCATCCATAAATAAGCTTACAAATCTTTTCTTTCCATCAAAACTATAGCCTTCAGAATCTGTAATTCTAGCATTTAGATTATCTTCCGAATCCACATTTAAGCCTGGCACAATTTTACTTAACTGAATAGGAAGTGGCATACGCTCTGTGTTTATAGAAGTTGGAATACTCATAGAAAGATGCTGCACTTCTTTTCCTTCAATGCCTTTTTCTAAACTGCCATAAGTGGTATATTCTGTTAAGTAGATGTATTCGCCAGAATAAATATCTTCATCAATATCTAAACAGCCTAAACCTAACATGCGGGCAACATGGTAATCGTTTGCAGCAATATTTAAAAGATCTAAGTAAGATACTCTGGTTAAATTTTGAGCATATTTTTGTTCTTCTCCGGGTCCAGGCTCATTTACAGGAACTTTATCTCCAAGTGGAATATCTTCTTCTGCAGTCGGATTATCTGATAACTTGCTTAAAGAGATGTATCTAGAGACAATTTCTTTAATGTTTTCGTCGCTAATGTCGTTGTCATTAGTGATTCTATTCCATTTATCCCTATAATTTTTAATATTTACATATTCGCCATCGTTAAATTTCAGCCATTTTCCATGAACCGCATTTAGTTTTGGTTCAAGCTGTTCAAAAACTGTAAAATCATCTGTGCTTAATCCGTACTTTCCTTTTAAAAACCAATCTCCATTAGCATTTGTATTGGTGATAAAATCAGAATAAAATTCAAGTTGAACTGATTTTAAAAGGCAATTGCTTGCTTTAAATCGAATACTTCTTCCATTTTCTGCAACTAAACGAATAGGCTGGTTTAGCTGTGTTGAAGTATAGGTTTTACGATTGGTAATTCTTTTATCTGCTATGATTTGGTTTTCTGCAACTGATAGCGTTTCTAATTTTACACTTTTTGAATTGTTTGAAGATGAAAAATCTAATTCGACAGCAAAAAATAAATCTGTTTTGGTTTCAATTTCGATCAAACTATTCCCATAAGCCTGCATAAAAGCAGTTGGATTAGTCAACGGATCATAGCTAGCTTTAATGGCTTTGTATTTTTTGAGATCTAAGAAATTTACATAAACAGATCTTTGCGGATTTGCCATTTTGTAAATCCAAAGTGCTTTTTTATTATCTACGACATTAGGATTTCGGGTTAAATCTATGTTTTGACTAATTTTTGTATACGGCGCCCTATAAACTTTAACAAAGTCATCTGGTTTATTGAAGCTTAAATTAGAATTAGAATCAGTATATAAATCTCCTTTCGGAAGGTGTTCTTCTCCTAATTTACCTGCCAACATCCAGCGAAGATGAATTCCTTTTGTACTTTCAATTCCTCTTGAGCCAGCCGTTCCAACTTGCAAATAAGTTGACTGTAGATTTGTTTTGTCTGAAGAAATATTGATGATTGATGATTCTCTCTTAACATTGAAATTAATGCTGATTCCTAAAGGATTAAAAACATTGTTTAGCGATACAAGAGCCGAAAAAGAACCAAGAGCTAAAGGTTTTCCGTCAACTCGAATTGGTGCTTCGACTTCTGATTTCCCAGGAATTGTAACCGAATTACCAAGCTTAAAAACAAGTCCGTTTAAGTTTCTTTGGTTATGAATTTTTGTTCCAGCACTTAAAGTTAACGGAACACGGCTTTTATTTTTTAAAACTAAATTTCCACATGATGCACTAACTCTAAATCCTTTCTTTAAAGAAGGATATGTTAAATTATTCTCAATTATACTTACACTTGGAAAACACCCAATTTGTAAAAGAGATAAATCAGAAGCAAGTTTGTTTAATTCAATTCCTAAAGTACTGAAATCAGGAACTCTTACGTAATCTGAATCTAAGACAGAAGATGTACTGTCTTTTGCAACTGGCGTTCTTCCCAAAAAGTTAGTAAGAGGAGTTGTTAGCTCTTCAGTATTGTTTGGAGAGCTTGTAACTCCGTACACAAAAACTTTTGAAGTTAGATTCAAATCAGTAAACAGATTTTTTAAGAAATCAGAATTGTTAACCTGCAAACCGTCTGTAATTACAAAAACGATATCTGGAGCAACCGGAAGATTTTTAGCTACATTTAAACCAGATGCCCAATAATCTGATTGAATGCTTTCTTTGCCATTCCCATATAAATTAATCCAATCTATAAAAGAATCTTTATTGCTTGAAATCCTTTTTTCAATCACGTTATCGAGTCTAACAGCAGTATCGCTGTTAGACATTCCGATTAACGAAAGTGTGATTTTACTTTGTGTCTGAGAATTGATAAATGAAGTTAGCCCCGAACGAATCTGCTGTGCTTCATCGCTATTGATAGAACCCGATTCGTCTACTACAATTGCAACATAAGTTTCACAGCCTGAAAGTTGGCTTTCTTGAAGATTTATAGAACTCATTTTTCTTGTTTTTTTAAAGATTTATATTGTTTAATGGTAGTATTTGTGTATCAAGGGTACTAGTTGGAGAAGTTCCATTTCCTTCGGTATTCCACATTTTGTATTTAAACTTGATTTTCAATTTTTCTACTTCTAAAATTGTTTTATCAGGATTCATAATCAATGCCTGTGAATAATCTTTTGAATGCAACACACTATAATCGGATCTTACATTTCCTAATTCATCTAAAACCGAAATAGTATCTTGAATTTCTCCTAAAGGCATTTTCGGAATGTTAAATGGTTCAGGATTACGGACTAAAAGTGCAATTGTTGCTCCTGTATTGGTATCAATAATTTTATTTACCTCAGTAGTTTGAGCAGGATCAAGAGGAGATAATTTTAAAATTCCTTCAAAGGCACGATCAAATAAATGCTGATACTTTGTTGCCATCGAATCACTTAAAGAGTTGGTTGCATTCGAGACTTTTGGCGCAATTAGATAATGCAAAGCATCAATACGTTCTTGATTCATATTAACATTTACATCATATAAAGCTCCTTTAGTTTTTTCTCGATCAGCAAAATAACTTTCAATTTGTTCTTTGAAATCTTTGTAACGCGAAGTTTGGAATCCAAATTGATGTACCAAGATGTTTTTACTTTCGCTTGTAACTCCTATTTGAGCACCATCAAAATAATTATTAACTAAAACCGTATATAGTTTAGAAGGTTTTAAATTGGTTAATGTGGTCTTGTATTTTAATGATTTTGGCTTTAAAGGATCTCCTAAAGTTAAGCTGCATATTCCAGGATTATCGCTAATGAAATTGTTTACAATTCTAATTCCTAACGGAAGCCTAGGATCATTATCATCAGTCCATCTTTCACTTTCGTTGTCTATTTCTTCTGCTTTTGGATAAATAATTTCTTTTTCTTCTTCGAATATCGGTTCTGGCGGATATTTAATAAGCACATCAGTCTGAGGATCTTTGATATAAAGATTTAATACACCATCAATTTCTGGTCTGCCAGTATCATAACTATCCCATTTTTTAAACATATTAGAAGTATATGTGTTAGTAAAGAATAAAGAGATTTTACATTGGTCAGTACCGTAGAATGAAGGTTTAGACTGTAGCAAACTTCCATCTGCATTAGGGTAAGAACGATTGTAATCTAGATAACTTCTTAATGACGTTAATGGTGATTTAGATAATTCAATCAATTCATTCTTCGTAGGTGCATCTTGATTTTCTGGTCTTACAGGATCTTTAACACGATAATGTCCAATAGGTCCATGTGTTTTAAATCCATAGAAATATTTAAATTCAGTTGGATTCTTTTTATTGTCATCAACTGTATCTGTCAAAGTAAAATCTAAGCAATATGTTGTATTGGGTCTCCAGATTGGTTGTACTGTAGTTTGTACCGCATCTTTCATTGCTTTAAACTGTTCAGCGACAGCTGGAATATCCAAAATAGTTTTGTTATGATAATAATCTTCTTTACTCAACCATTCTACACTTTGAATGTAAGTTGTGTAATCAAGTTCTGGATCTTCAGCGTTTTCTAGACTCGAGCAAATAATAGCATCAGTAATAATAATTTTTGAGTTTTTAAGACTTCTTCTAAAATCTAATCCAGTAACTGTGCTTAACGGAATTAAACTTATGCTTCCGTTTGTTAAAGCTGTCGTAGACAATGTAACAGAAGCATTTGGAGTAGGATATAAAGAACAATTGTCAAAAGCATCACTAAACAATGAGAAATAAGCGCCTTTTTCTTTTGGCTTGCCAGAAAGCATTACAATTTCATTTACAGATGGTTCATTTTGAACCCTAATAATTGAAGCATCTTTAATTTCATTTTCTCGTTTAACGAGTCTTTTCAGTTCTAGTGATTCACTAAATACAAACAGATAATGTTCATTGTAGGCAACGATAGAGTTATCATTCAAAACATTATTAGATAAGTAAACCTTTGATTCAAAAATCGCATCATTTTTCAACAAATTGATTGTACTTCCATTAATTTGAACTAAACCAAATTTGTTATTTGAAAGCTTGACTGAAACCCAAGTTTTATTATTAGCACTAATGGCATCAATGATTTCAATAATTGCTGTATCAGAAAGAACTTTTGTGTCAATTACAGAAATTACTTTTGCTGTATTGTTGATATTCAGGCGAATGATTTTTTTGTCCTTCGTAATCAAAGAGAATTCAGTATCATTTTGCTTGAGAACTTTAGTTACTTCTCCATTTATTTTTGAATGATAAACAACAGCTCGATCGTCTCCTTTAATCCAGCTAATTTGGGTTTCATTAGATAATGTATTTACCCAAAGCAAATCATTGTTTGTTAACGGAAGTATTTTGTTGAAACCTAAAGAATACGTGTTTAAATACTGTGTTCCAGAAATCGGATTTAACTCTTCGTCCATTTCTACAATTGCAGTTGCAGAAATAGGAGATTGACATCCAATGATAAGATCAAGATCGATAATAGCTTCTCCAATTCCTTTGCATTGTTCTGCATTCAAGGCTTGAGTCACTAATAAATTACCCTTTACAATTTGTAAAGAAGTTACAATTCCATTAATTAGGCGTTCTCTAATGATGCTTCCATCAGAATCAACTTGTAATAGGATTGTAGTTTTTGTATCTTCTTTTGGATGGAATGTTATTA
The DNA here is from genome assembly GCF_002399805.1 of Flavobacterium sp. UBA4854. NCBI lineage: Bacteria > Pseudomonadati > Bacteroidota > Flavobacteriia > Flavobacteriales > Flavobacteriaceae > Flavobacterium > Flavobacterium sp. UBA4854. The sequence goes on along the minus strand of NZ_DHEI01000137.1, from coordinate 29,534 downwards.
CGAACGAATCATTGAATTTAATTACCTGATCAAAATCATACAGAGTTCTTCCATTGTATCCATAATAGTGAGTAAAAGTCAATGCATTTGGATTATTTCCAGAATTAACATTGTCGTTTCCTGCATCCAATTTTAGATTATTCAATTCAGTTGTAAGCAAATTGTATTCTGCAATCTTTGCAGGATCTGTCAATGTAATTTCAGTTTCTCCAGTTAGATCGCCATAAGTCTCATCAAATAAAGCAGCCATTTTATTTCTGATTTCTTTAATGCGTTTTGCCTTTGCTGAAACTGGACTAATTACAATTTTGTCAATCTTTATTTTCTGATCTTCAATTTCTTCGCTAAATAAAGTTATCGCAGTTAAAAATTCTGCTTTGGTATACGTTTGCTCATCCGAAAAAGTACCCGAATTAGTTTTGCTAAAGCGAATAGGGGCATAAGATGTCAGTTTATCGCCATCTTCAAAAACAGCTGTATAAGCAGAAATTTTTACTTCTTTCGCTTGTGTTGTAAGCTGTAAGACTGGATCAATAGCCGATTCAGGGAAAATAATTTCTAATTCATTTTCGTTTTTAAATGAAAGTGATTTACTATAACCATGAGGATTTCTATCTGCAGTAATACTCATGAAATCTCCACCTTCAATTTTATAATTGCCAGTAATTTCAGGAAGTTCTCCATTTAATTTAAAAAACAATCCATTGATTTTATCTGCTTCATATTGCGTTGGAACATAATAGCGCTGACCAATTTGCTTATTAAGAAAATCAGTGTGCTGTTTCTCAATTTCGGATGATGGACAGAATAATCGAGAAGGTGTAATGCCTAATTGTTCAGGAATATGCCATCCTGGTTCTCCTGCACTTAAAAAAGAAAAAGGATCTGTTGCCAAGACACGAATAGAATCATATTGGTCAATTGCTTTTTGCCATTGTGCCCAAGGTAATTTCTTTAACGCGTCGCTTCTTTCTGTATCTTTTACAACAGCTTCAAAAGGATGGTAATCTACCCAATTAGAGCCATTCCATGATTTTAAATTGATTGATTTAATTCCGTATTCATGTTTAACCCTACGTATTTTTTGCGAAGATTTAGGGTTATTGTCTATCGGAGGCATCATGTCTGTGTAGTTTTTTGCTTCAGCAGTATAGCCTCCTACTTTTTGAGATAATTCTGGATTAGGCAATAAACCTTTAGCCATTTTAATATCGATATAAGTATCTAAAGGGATTACGTTGGTAATAAGTTCTGCTTTAGGCATTCCATGAATGTCAAACTTTTTTGGATCATAGTCTTTTTCTCCCACAGATTTGAAATAATCTAAAGCAAAAGCCTGATTGGTTAACATATGAACACCTTTGACATTCTCCAAAGTTCTATTATCTAAACCGTCGCCTACAGTTCCTTTTGGAAGCGGACTGTAAGGTGTACGGTCAATAATTCGGTTGAGATCCCATTGTAATTCAATAGTAAACTTTTTGCTTACTTTTACAAAACCAATCCTTACACGAACGCGCAATTCTAGGCTGGCATAAATTAAGAATGGCTTAAATGACTCTACAGAGAATATGGTATTTAACTCGATTTCAACATTAACAATCCAAATTTTAATCTGGATTCCTCCACCTGCAGTAATATAACCACCCATTTGCGGACGTTTGAACGAGATTTTTCCACCTAATTCTAAATAAGCCCATAATTTTACTTTGGCAGGACCAAAACTCTTTTCTAGTTTGAAATCTAATCTTGCTCCAGCTTCAATACCTTGAGCAGAAAGCATGATGAAAGCTTTTGCTTTAAATAAGGTTAAAACATCAGCTTCGATTGGTCTTTCTTTTGTTCCGAAATTAACATACCAAGGTTTCTGATTTTTAAAGAAAAAACCAGCTTCTAATAATGCAGTAAGTTTGAATATCTGACCGCCATCTTTAGGAATGCTAAAATCTGCACCAGCCGCTAACTCTAATGATTCGTCTCCAAAGGCAACCATCGCAAAAAACGGCGGATTACTTGGATCATCTTCAATCAGACCTAATCTTCCTGAAATAACATTCAGTCCTGCTTCGATATAAAATAGAGTAGGCAGAGACAATAAAAGCATGGCTCTTAATGACAATACATGTCCGCCATCGGCAACTGTTCCAAAAGTGGCTCCAGCCCCAATAGAGAATGGAGAATTGTACTGCATTGAATCTGGCGGGCCACTGAATTTTTTAATGTTGATTCCTGGTTTTGGATGTTTATAATAATCATACCAAGAATTGTTTTCTGTAAGCCCCACAGCTTGTTTAGTGGCAACATATCTAAATCCTAACAAGCCTCTAAAGGCATTAATCGCCAGAAAACCAAGCGGAATAGGAACAGGTAGTTCTATACTTGCATCAATTAAAAAAGCAGGGTATTTGGGCATAAAACGCATGCCAACACTTCCTGAAATTTTTGCTTTTGGAAGTTTCAAACCAACTTCACCGATAAATTCTTTCGATTTTCCTGGTTCAGGAAGCGAAATCATACCGTGAATAATCGCCATAGCCGAAGATTCGGTAGCAGTTCCTGGAATAATTAAATCGACTTCGATAGTCTGGATTCTAATGAATGAATCTTTTGGACCTCCATCTGTAGAATAATAGTATTTTACTCCTTCACCACGAGCATCAACTCCAAGCGGATTAATACTAATTGCTCCATCAAATCCCCAGAAATTATATTGGCGTCCGTTGAATTGTGTAGAACCAAAGTTGATATTGGTCACAGCCATCTGAACTGGACCTAAATTAACAGAAAGACTGATCGGAATAGGAATAGATCCTCCTTCAACTTCAATATTTCCATCGCTATACACACGCAGTTTTTCAACTTCAAATCCTTTTCCTTTTAATAAGCTTCCCATTAAAGTATCTTGAGGGAAAGAAACATAACAAGAGGTTCCTAAATAGTAATCTTCATCTTGTTTACCAAGCTCGAAACTATGGAAATCAATATCTACAAGATCAAATAAATTTGCTTTTGGTTTATTATCTTTTGGGAATGAAGCTGTAAGGTTAAAATCTCCGTCATCCTGTAAGTGACCTTCAAGATTAACTTTTAATGGAGTACCGTTTTTTTCTTTAAGTTTTGGAATTTCTAAAGCTCCTTTGATGTTAGAATTGACAACTTTATTTTGTTTGAAAGTAATATCAAATTTATTGAAACCTACTTTAAAACCTTTTTTCTCAGAGCCAATAGTTTTCCAAAGTGTATTGTCGTAAAGTTCGGTTACAAAGCTTTGATAATCTTTTGCTTCGGTAAAAACATAATTGGTTGAATCGTTAATAGTTGTTAACGATAACGGATAATCAAAAGCGTACGGTAAATTTTTACTGTTCAATTCTTGCAGGAAGACAAGCAAAGAGGAGTAATCGGCAATTTCTTTTTTATTGGCCACACCATTTTCGTCCTTTTCGAACATGGCGATTGGATAATTAAAATTGAATTTATCGCTGAAATAACTAAAAGTACCCGCTGTACTTGGAACTGTCTCTAGATAAATATTTCCAGAAAGTCCGCCTGTACCTATTAATAAATCTGATGCACCAATTTTTAATGTTGGAGATGTACTTCCTGGAGTTTCAGGAATATCATTAAACCATTTTGAAGGAAGAGTTACTGAAACAGCACGCGCATAAACTCCAACGAAATCATTTGGGCGTCCGTCAGCATCCGCTTCCGGAATATTAGTTTTCTTGCTTAAATCTACTTTTAATGTATCTAGCTGAAGAAGTAAACCTGTATTGCCAATCATTGCATTAGGAGGCGTTAATGAACCTCCTAATTCTGCTTGATAGCCAATGCCAGATTCAGTATCGGCATACAATTGTGCTTGAGCAAATACGAACATCGATTTTTCAGTTCCATTGCCATAATCAGTTCCATTGGGGTTGACAGGTTTTAAAATGTTTCTAGGGAACTCAATACCCGCATTTAAAGCTAAGGTAGCTTTTGCTTTTGGCGTAATGATTCTTTTAATATGTGCTTCGATTCCGTCTGGAGCTACAATATTGTAGAAATCTTGTAATTTTTGCTTGATTTCGTCTAAAGTAAAACCCTCTCTAGCGATATAAGTTCCAAATAGTAATAGCGGAATTGATTTTGTAATAGCACTATTGTTTTTGATTAATGTAAGAATGCTGTCAATAGATTGATCTACATCTGCAGCAAAACCTAATTCTTCAAAAGTAGGATCACCTTGGAGTTCTGCCAAGGAATTAATATCTTCTAAAAGCTGTTCGTATTTTGTTTTTTCTTCTTGAGCTTCCACAAAAATATTCATCATATGAGCTACAACTTGTTCTTCGCTGATGCGGAAAACCTGAAGCCCCACGGAATAGAAATCCTCCATAGAAAAGGAGAAACTGCTTGAGCTGAATGTTTTTAAGAAAGCCAAGATTTCCCACTGATATTCTAATGTAATGGGAAATGATGATATAGATGAGTCATTGTCTTTTAGATCTGGATTAAGGACCAAACCTAAACCAAAAGGAAGAGGTAGCGCCAGTTTTGTACTTGAAACAATGTCAAGACTGTAAAAGGCAGAATCACCACGATATCCTTTTGAATATTGTAAATTTTTGTAGTGAATTTTATCAAAAATGGAATTCAAACCATCTTCGACAAACGATAAGAATTCTGGTAAATCGTCTACAGTAATTATCTCGGACAATCTCGGATAATATCTCGCTGTAGGAATTGGAACCGCAGGAATTGGATTAGTTGGCATATTCTAATTTTGTTTTTGACTTTAATTTTTGTTCGTATTCTGAATGATTAAATTGTAGTTAGATCGAACCAATCGTTGAGGTGTAAATGCATAGTTTTTTAGAGGTTTTTCTAAGCAGTTTTAGTAAATAATCCGCTTAGTGATTTTTTCAAAAGGCTAAAGTTTTTAAGAGGTTTAAAACTTCCTTTTTTCTTTTGACAATGTAAAGATGAACCTAAAATTGGAGCTTAAAAAAGAGCTGCTTAGCGGTTTAACATGGATGTTCTGGAGCTTTACAGAGTTGTAAGGAGAGTGGATGGGAAGGAAAACAATATTAGGAATGATAAGAACCAAGGAACTTGTAACGACAAGTTCCTTGGTTAGTTTTGAAGAATGTTTTAAAAATTATAAAAAATTATTAAGATCAATAAATTGTGATGAATAATTGTAAAAATTAATCGATGCTGTTGAGTTTTTGTAATTTTGATTTAAATCATCCTCAAAGAAAACACTTACTTTATATTCAAGTGAAAGTTGAGCATTAGTAATTTTCATATCTGGATAATAATCAGTACTACCAGGTAATTTTAAATTATATTCGGCTAAATTTTCTGAAATAATGTTTCCTACTTTGTCGTAAGATCTTTCAGGAAACCTGATTACCGAACCATTCATGACAGAGCTTATTAATATTGGTGTTTCGTAGCTTCGTATACTGCCAGATGAACTAGTGTCATAAGTTACTTTATATATTCTAACAGACTGATTTCCTGAAAAAGAACAGTTACTTGCATTTAAAAAAACCTCAAAAGTAATTGTCTTTGGAGCTTTATAGTCAGGGTTATAGTAGCCACCATTAAAAGTGTAATGATCAAAAGTTTTAAACAATAAGTTTCCTTCACTGTTGCTACCCAATGCTTCGACAGGAAGAGATTTAAAACCAGAGCTATTATCTGTGGTAGAGCCATAATAAAAAGCCATCCCCATTCCACGAGATTTCCATGTAGTGATTAAAAATTTTGTATAGTCTCTAGAGTCTAAAATTTTGTAACGATAAAAATTTGAAGGAGCATGAAAAAGATTACCATTTTGATCACGTTCAAGCGCTCCATTTTGGGGATACCATGAAAATGTTCCATTAGGTATAATTAAAGAAGGCATATCTATGGTACTTGGCGCAAACGTAACTTTATTAGTAAAATTCCACATTCCAGAAATTGTTTGTGTTTGAGACTTAACCCACTGCCACCAGTTAAAAAGCTTAGAACGGCTAACTACTTTGCCGTCTTCAGAAACAGCAGTATTAATTTGGGTTTCTGCATCAGACGCAAGATTTACTGTTTTATTATCAATCATCTCCTTTAAGACTTTTCCTTGTCTGGCATCGAGTGTTTTACCTTCGGCGGTGCAGTCAAGGGCGTTGTAACTTTCGGCTTGAAGATTGTTTGCATCGCTAAACTCTAATTCACCATTCTGATTTGTTTTTAAAATTTTGTTTGGCTGATTTTTTTCTAAGTCTGCTACTCTGATTCTGTTGTGATTTGTACTCATTTTAATTAATTTTTACGGGTTTAAATAATTTATAGGCTTTTAATCGGGCTTAAAGGGGATTACCGTAATTCATTCAGATATGTGCTACTTACAAACAGTTGTTTATTTTGGATGATTGTAAGTAATCTGAATGTTTAAAAATTGTGTTAGTGGCGTCACAATAGTTTTTGTTTTACAGAGCTGTAAAACAAAGTAATAAAGTTTATATTGACTTAGATATAGCCAATAGCAGAGTAGGGAAACTTATAATTTTAAGTTTCCAGAGTTTTTAAAATGTAATTTTTGAAGTTTAAGAGATTTGGTTTTCTCTTTTGATTTTAAAACAACTCAAAGATTTTGTAGTCTTTGAGTTGTTCTGTTTTTTGTAAATCTATTTTAGGACAAGATAGAAATCAAACCAATCTTTGCGGGCACGGATTACAAATCCGCGCTATCGTTGCTGAGATAAATCTGCGCGATCGGGTTTATTTTTTTGTTTTTGGAATTCTTCCCATAATTGATTTGTTTTTTGTTGGTCAGGAATTTCCCATTGTCCGTTAGCTTTCATACAGAGAGTATCTATGTAGTCTAAAAAATCATCTTCAATAGATGGAAGTTCATATGAATAATATTTTTCTAAATTGTTGAATGTTAAAAGATCTATATTAAGACTGCCGCTATGCACATACATCATTTCAGATCGTTCAATTATTTTTAATACAGATAAATAAGGATTAAAATCGCAAACCTTAATCTCATCAAATTCTTTGCATAATTCCCAGTATACGTATAAATAAAGATATAAGTCATCAATTGCCCTTCCTCCGATTACTTTATAACCTCTTTCAAATAGATCAAGATTAAATTCTTCTTGAGTTTTTAATTCATTTATCCAATCAGCTGAAATAGTTAAAAATATATTACTGAATTTTCTTATGTTTCCATTAAAGTTTCTATTGCTGTTTTGTCCAAGTTTAATACGGCATTGGTCTAGTTTATTAAAAAAATCCCTAAGTAATAAGATGTTAGAAACTCTATTGTGTTTTTTATCACTATTATTTAATTCGAAAATAACTTTAGTTAATTCGTTACTGTATTTTTGATTGCTTATTTTATTCATTTCATTTATAGTTTATAAAAATCTTTGTACCAATTTACAACATTGTCTAAATTTAGTTTTGTTAAATTATCATAATTTATTGCTGGTGGATGTTTTAACCTATTTAAATCCAAAAAACCTCCAGATTCCAATCCACTTGATGAATAGGAGCCTCCTGAGCCGAATAAAGGAGATAATTCATGCGCGCCAAAATTAACTGCGTCAAGTCCATTTGCGACTTCGAAAGATCTAAAATTAAGCCCTAATTTCATTAATTCAGATTCTATATATTCATGCGCTAATAGAATTTGAAATTCTCTTAGACGATCAGCCCTTATATGTATTTGAGAAGAAGTAGGATTAGCAGCGCTAAAAGCATCCCACAATTCAATATCTTCAGTATATTTTCCAAATCGACCTATAATGAAAGAATTTGCAATATCATTTCTTACAAAATGTTCAGTTATAAAAAAATGCTCTTTTACAGTAGAAATGATTTCTATATCGGCATTCAAATTACTATTAATTCTAATTATATCTTGTGTATCTTGTGAAATCCTTAAAACATCATTTGCAACAACATCTTCAATCTCTGCAATAAATTTAAGACCATTTGATGATGTATATGGTCTTTGTATTGATTTATTAAATAAAACAGAAATTTTATTATACTCACCATTTTTTAAGTATCGCCTAGATTTAATAGTTTTAATCCATATTTCAGAATCTTCAATTATTTTTAATCTACCAATTTCATCAGATTGAAGCCAAATACTACGTAATATATCTAATTCTTTTTCAGATAAATTGACAAACTTGTTATAAAACAGTAATTTATTTGTTGAAGATAGTGTGTTTATTCCAGCTTCTAAATCAGTGAATTTATCAAAAAAAACAGTAGCTTTTATATTAATAATTGTTTCGGTTGATTCAGGGATATTTCTTATTGGATATAATTCATTTTTAACTCTTTTGATAGATTCTTCTAAAACCATTATTTGATTAGAAGTCATTGTTTCCAACGCTATAGAATCTTTCAATATTGCTTCTCCAGTTCCAACAAATTCCAAAGCTTCAACTCTTGAATATGTATTTAAAATTCCTGTGCCTAAAGCATTACTGCCTATTGAACCAATAGTTGAAAGTATTGCGAGATTACTTAATATGATATTTGCTCGTTCAACGCCATATTTTGAAACCAGATAATTTTTAAATTCAATATTTTGAGTTAAGTAAACTCCAGTATCGCTAATAATCATACCGCCAGCGATAAATGCTCTAGCAACATTTGCACCCCGTAATGCAGCAACTAGTTCACCAATGCCAAATCCAAACGAAATAAGAAATAATGCAGCATTAAATACATCTTCAGCAATTTTAGAATCTTCCTTTTCTAAAATATAATCTATAAACCCAGCAAATGTATAATAATGCTGACCTATATAGGATGCATCTGAAGTTAGATCAACAAATGAGGGATTATTGTAAAAGTGAATAGAAACGAGATCAAAATGATTTAATTCAAATTCATTTGAATCAATTTGAGTTGGAATTTCTTCATACACTGATATTACAGGCATGTTTAGAGAATTTGAATAACTTTTTTCTCTTAACTCAGTTTTTAAAACGACTGTGTTTTTAAACTTAATTTTTTTATCAGTATTGCTAATTATCTCATATTTAATTCTACCTTTTTTAGGTCCCTTTTCTCTCCAAATAAATTGTGCTTTAGTGGTGTTTTTTAACTCTTCTACAGAAATTGTAGGAGGAATATTCTGTTCAATAATATTATATTTCAAAAGAACAATTCTTTCCAGTTCTTTTATGAATGCTGTAAAATTATCTTTTCCTCCATAATCATCCATTCTATAAAATAACATCTTATAAAGAGTCACTTCTTTAGTATCTAATAATACTCCTTGATGATCTTTGTATTCTGACTCAATAACCTTTTTAGAAACAAGTTTATCTAGAAATGAACTTGCATCTGAAGTATTTGTAACTGATTCCAATATATGAATTGCCAAATCTTCTTTATGAACAAATCCAATAGAAAAATTTACCCAATACCAGTTCATTAATGCCTTTTTCTCAACCAAAATCTTTAGTATGCTAATTCTTTGGTCAACTGTTAACAATGTTAACATGTTATGCCTATACATTACATCTAAAGCAATAAATAATTGCTCTTCATGACCTAATTTACTAATTTCTGTTTGGTATTTTTTTAGCATTTTAAGCCATAATTCCAGACCTTTTTTATACTCTAAAAGTTCAGTTCTTGAGAGTTGATTCTGGTTATTATGAAATGTAAATTTTGATGTGTCAACTCCTGTTAGGTTAAAATTTAGAAAGGCTTCTGCTGTTTTTTCGCCAGCTGTTTTTAACAATGATGCTATTTCTCCAATAAGTCTTATGTCATTTTCGTCAGTATCTAAAAAGGTATAGTTTTTATATGTGTCAAAAAAATCTTTCGCATGAGTACCTTGTATGAATGTGTCGCATAGTTGACCGTTCGCTAATGCCTCAGTCGCTAACTGCGGATTCCGTGGACCTTTGTAAGGATTATCATAAATCCATTTATGATAATTGTAGCATAAGCCAGAAGAATCTCTCAACAATCCAAAAATTGTATCTCCGAACTGAGCACGAACTAATTTGTCATATTTTTTGAAAACAAAATTTTCCCATAATTTTTTATCAACGCCATCATATTTGTCTCCTTCCTTTTGAACTTCTCTTTCTTTAATTTTTTCAAAATAACTTTCATCAACATAGTCTAGAAATTCATTGGACTTGAATTGAAAAAGAGCTACTATTTTTTGACCTTCAAACGTAAATGAGGTTACTTTGCCTTCTCTATTGTATTTGAGGTTATTTATACCTCCAAAATTTGATGCTTTAACTATTAAATCATTAGCTAAAACAACTGCATAATCTTCCATAATTAAATAGTAATTTGTTGATCAATTAAGTTATCTCCTTCAATTCCTGTGGAAATTATTGGCATGTATTCACTATAATCTTTACTGAAAAGATATCTCCGATCAAGTGAGTAGACAAAAACAGGACTGTCTAGTTGTTCCTTCAATTCGTTGTTGCCTTCAGCATTTTCAGCCACAATAGCAACTTTGTATTTTTGATATTTAATATCTTCAGGAGAAATCAATTCATTTTCATCCTCAAAAAGATCAATCAAAAACAGTCGAGGATTTTTCATATCACTATAAATCAAACCTTGTATAGTTTCATTTTCGGTTTTTGTTAACCCCAAAATAATTTTGTTGGGTGTAGAGCCATCCAGCGTTTTTAGTTCTAGTCCAGTAATAGTTTGTGTGCTGTCTGTAAACAGTTTTAAATTGTAATAGTAAGGATCAGGTAGCTGATAGGTTTTGCTTTTAGTTACTGCACCACTGGCAGAAGCTGTAGTTTTAGTGTCAGGTGTAGTGCTTCCAGTAGCAGAAACAGCATTATTCATAACATCTGCCGCTTCTGTAAGATAGGTTACACGCTCAACAAAAGGTTTTTCTTCAATTCCAGTTTCAATGATATCGTTAACCGTTACTGTTTGTGCAATTGAAATTCCCTGTTGTTTTTTGTCATAAAACTCATTAATTAGATTTAGTTTTTCAGAAGTCATTCTAGAATAACTTTGATCAGTGCCTAATTTTAATAAAGGTTGTGCCGTAATTAAATTAAAAACATCATCAAAAAAGTTGGCAATACCATTTACGGCTATAGGATTTCCGTTTTCGTCTTCTTCTTCACGAATTTTATAAGTATTCACTTTTCCCTGATAAATCAAAAGACTTAATGCGGTAATGTTTTTACCTTCAATAGCAGGAGTTGTCAATTGTACTGTAGAGGTTAACTCAGTATAATTTCCTTCTTCATCAGATGGTAATCGTAATCCGTCAGCATTAATAAAATTATCTTTTTGTGCATTGGCAACTTTACCAATTTGTCCATAAAAAGCAGTGTTGTTATTGTTGTCTGTTGGAAATTGTAAGTACAGATTATTTGTTGTAACCGTATTAGCTTGGTTTTGTGTATTAATTAGAACCGGCCAACCAGAAGTTCCATAGGTTACAGCAGTCATAGGTACTTCATTGGTTGCTGTATCTTTCAATAATCCTGTTTTTAGGTTTTCAGAGCCCTCACCAATTTTATAATTTTTGTAAAAATCGTAACTGCGTGTACGGTCACTTTGAATATAAACGTACCAATTGTTTTTCGTCCAAAACTTATTAAGCAAATCATTGAAAATAGTTGTTCCTTTTTTCTCCGTTTTTTCTCCAGAAGCAGTTGCTGTAACAACTCCATTTTCAACATGAGAGCCATAAAAAGCAGCAATATCAATAAATTGAGTGCTTTGCTCGCGCTGTAACTTTTTAATGAAATCTGTTGAACCATCTACTGTAATTTCTGCAAAAGGTTTACGGGCATATTCTAAATTGAAAGTAAATTCATGAGCATCGTCAATTATGTAATCGCCGTAATTTAGAACAACATCAATTCCGCATATGCCTTCTGCAAAATTTCCTAATGACTTTCCAATATCAATTAGAGGTAATTCGAAATCGTCTTTCTCATCAAAAGTATCGCCAGCTTCGACAAATTTTGATTCTTTAAAAAAGAAGTCAGAAAGTGGAATTAATAAAGTTCCATTATCATTATCGTCATCTTTTTCTTTTTCATAGCCAATAAATTTAGCGGTGAAAGGAGGAACCGGAATAGGTGTACCATCAGCTTCTTTTCGTCCTTCATTAAAAGCTTTAAAATCATCATTTATCTTATTGATGAAATCAGAAGTAGAAGTGCTTTTGGGAATAATTAATGGCTCGGAATCAGTTGTAAAAAAATCACTTTTCTGTAAACCTCTGTAAACAAAATATTTGATATTTAGTCCAGGAAAAGGCTGGTTGTAAGGACGAAGAATTAGATTCACCTTGTCAGGATTGCCGGTTTGAGGCTGGACTAAAACAACTCCTTTACAAATCGAAAAGGCTTTTTTAGACTCATTACCTATAGTAAATCTAGAAGTCAGGTTGAAAACAGTTTCAGATTTGGGCCCAAAACCTTGGCCTGACAACTGCGCGGGAAAACCTCCCGACTCTATAAAAAAATGGGATTTTGCGGACATATTTTAAGTGTTATTAATAAAAATTTTATTTAAACCATTCTGGTTTATAGATTTTATAGATGAATCTTCCAAGCAAAAAGAGGAGGATAAGAAGCAGTAATCTTCCTAACCAGATTTGTACTTTTTGCCAAAAAGTGAGATAGTTGGTAAACTCAGTAATCGTAATCGTTTTCTCTTGAACATCTTTAACCTGTTTCGATTTCCAATGCGCGTAGAGTTCCTGTTCTTTGAGGTTGCAGTCTACTTGGAGTTTATTGTTATCAAGTCGAACCCTTGGGCTTTTTAATGTACGCCCTGGTTCGGCTTGAATAACATTTTTAAGAATCACTTTTCCGTTAAGGCATTCTAGTAATGCATTGTAGGAACTGCTGTCTTTTGCGATTTTAAAGATGGTATCGTGTAAAGTTTCTGTAATGGTTATAGTCTGAATTTTGTTTTCATTTTGCACTGGTTTCGGACTTCGGCAAGAAATCATGATCAGGATAATGAAAAGAGAAAAAACAAGACATTTTAGTTTTTTAGTCATAATTAAATTGGGTTTATAAGTTTTGTTTTTAGAGACGTAAAAAGCCTTTAACAGTTTTTATGTCACGTTTTCTTCTGGCTACTTTATAGCCTTCGCGTCCGCCAGAATCATTGGTGTTTCCTTCAATAGTATAAATGGTGTTTCCGGCAATCTTCTCGACAAATCCGGCGTGACCTGTGCCGTTATTAAAATCCATGATGAAAACATCTCCAGGCTGAGGTGTTTTTTTTACCAAAAGAGGTCTCGAATGGTATTGGTCTAAAACACCTCCCGTTTTCTTTAAAGGATTTTTAGCGTTCATTTGGGCGGCGGCATTTTGTGTGCACCAATAAATAAAAGCCATGCACCAGGCGTATCCTTTACCAAGTCCAACGCTTCGTAGGTAAATTTCGACTTCGGGTCCTGAGTTACTGTTTCTTGGCATTTCTTCGACACCAATTTGTGCCGTAGCGATTTCGATCGTTTTTTGAGCTAGTGTCATGAGCTTTTTCCGTTTAATTGTTTAAATTTTTGTAGTTCGTCAACCAATTGCTGGTTGATCAGCATAAGTTCTTTGTGCTGTATTTCCATTTTTTTTATTGTTTCTGTAGCGGCGGTAAGTCTTGCTGTAATATCGTCCAGAAGATCACGGTAATATTTTACGGCGCTTACGGCATTGTCGAGTTCTGCTGCGCGGTCTTCTGCCAATGATTTTCGCATGGAGAAAAACCAAGTGATAAAAGCGGCAAAAAATGCGGTTAGAGTGGGGTATAAAAACTGCTCCATTGAATGTGTTTAAAGTTTAATGTTGGATTAAAAAATATTTTTAAAAGACAACCTGAAAGTTGTTTTTTGAGGAAGCGTAACTAGAAGATTTATCTAGTTTTTGAGGTTCATTTGTTTCCTTTTGAGATTGCAAAGATTGGGTAAAAAAAGCCCTAAATAAAATGAATGCAAGGTCTGCGAACATTTGTATTCTAGGGCTTTACAGAGTTGTAAGGAAAGCGAACAGAAGTCGTTTTAGATGAAGTAAATGCTTCATCTTTGCATCACAAAAAGGATGCTTTTGAAGATTAAAAAAGAAGGATTTTTTCTTTTATAAGTATTAAGAAGGTCTTTTTTGATTGCTCATAAGTTCTTCTATTTTTTTTAGTTCAGAAGTGATAGGTGTACAGAGAATTTCATACAAAGTAGTTCTCGAAATCGGATAAACCGGATAGACATATTTACGCCACACAACAGTGGTAGGAATATCTTCCGTTTTGTGTTTTTGATACAGTTCTTTAATGAGTTTGTAACGCATTAATTTATTTTTTTGAATTCCGAGACTTCTGTTTGAAGATATAGGCATGAGAGATAATATTTTGAATGATAGAAAAAAGAAAAGTTTTAAGAAGAACGAAGTTTGAAAAAGAGTTAATAGTTTGAATTATAAAGACATCATATTTAAGACAGCCAAACCATTTGATCATATTCAATAAATGGTTTTACTTCCTGATGCCATTTTTATATTGAACCTCGTTCTGAGGTTGTATTTGTTAAAGATTTTATTTAACAATTTAGGTCAGCAAACCCCGCATGACAATCCTGTTTCCAAAACCTTTTTAGGTTTGGATTCCAATAGAAAGAATGAGTTTTGGCTGTTTATTATAAGGGCAGAAATCGCCCGTTTGTCGGTTCCTGATTCTCTTCAGAAAGAAGAAGAAACAGGAACCATTTTTATTTACCTGCTTTTTTCGGCTGCAGGTTGAGAGGTCGTTTTTAGCCTTTGTAAGTGGCCGTTGTGTGTTTTTTGAATCTCGGATTTTTGATTACAATACTTTCGTACTGATTAAAAGCCAGTCGTTCTTTTTGGGATAAGTCATGAGTGCAATTCCAGTTTCCGAGCCTGTCTTTAAAGATAGTATGTTCATTCACTTTGTAGCTTTCATGATCTGTAATTGGCTTTATTTTTACGCTCATTCAGGTATTGTTTAAAAGTTGTTTTTAATTTGAAATAAAACCATTCTCTAAATAAAAGTATGGGTTTTAAATTGGTTAGAATTAACAGAATAGTTAATAACAGTGATAAATAAATGTCGTGATTAAGCTGCATGATTTTGTTCGTTTTGCTGGTTAAAAAAATCAAAAGCATATCCTTGTAAAAAATCTACAGAAGACATCGACAACGGAATATTGGTTCTTACGCCATTTTCGTCAATTCGGCAAGCTTCAATAAACCAGCTTGAACGTACAGGTTTAAAAGCCGAAGCAATAATCTCTACACCATCTGTAAACTCTTCATTGTTAAACTCCTTTGTCAGTTTTTGAAGTTCTAAAACTCTCGAACCTTTTAGATTTCCTTTGGCATCTTTTTTTAGAAGATTGAAAACAATTTTGACTAAAGAAGCTGTTTCTTTACTCGTAGAAAGAGACGAAATATAGTTTTGGACTTTTTCAATACCAATAGTTACTGTATCGTCCCAACCTTCATTAATGCGATAACCGATTGTGATTTCTTCTTTATCATTAGAAAAAGTATGAGACATTTGTTTTTCTTTAAAACCGTAAACCTGATTTTTTAAATCCAGAATAGTTTCAAACAGTCTAAAAGTTTCCGTTTTTGCATTTTGCATCATTTCAGAAGTTTGCTGTAATCTAGAAAGCGCTTTTGGAATCGTTTCGGCAACTAGTTTTTTATAAGCATCTCTTTCTTCATTTTTCTTGTTTTCAACTCGCTGAAGCGCTTCTTTTAATTGTTGCGCAGAAAATTGAGTTAAGTCCATAACAGGTTTAAAATTGTTTGCAGTTGTAGTGTTCATAATAATTGGCTTTTAGTAAATTAATATTTCTTCTTTAAATGGATCTGCATAATAAGGTTTGAAATTATGGTGTAAAGCAAGTCTCGAAACCTCTTTTATTTTATTTTCAATATTTGACGGAACAGGGCGTGGAGAAGCACTTTCATCGTCTAAAATATGCATCCATTGAAAACGTTCCTGATTAATGCAGATTCTCTCTCCAGCTGTAAAAGTTTTAGTTCTTTCAGAACAATATTGAAGTGCTAGATATAATAATGCGATACGTTCTTCGATTTGTGTTTTACTCATAATTTTTCTCTAATTGATTTTTTAATTTTTTAATGTCAGATTCGATTAAACTTCTTTCAGGACTGTTTGGATTTTCGATAAGCCAATTTTCCAGTTCCCGAATTTTTTCTATGATTTGATTTGTTCCCATTTTAATTTGTATTAAAGATTTAATGATATTTTCTTATTTTCAGATTTTTTATAAAGAACTATTTTTAGATTCGTAGTATTTTCCATTCTTTTTGTGTTTTAGGGTAGTATTTTTCTTTTTACGAATATTTATTGTTTGTTCTTTGTAAATCAATTGTTTGTGTGTGATTTAAAATTGTTTTATTTTATTATTGCTCAATATTTTCTGGCTTAACCTATTGTTTTTCAATTTTATTTTTCTTTACTTTGCAAATATAATGTAAAATAATACATTAAAACAAATTTTTAACGTAAAATAATACGTCTTTTTATGGGGTCAACGGAAAGAGTGCGGGAATATCTTGATTATAAAGGGATTACTAAATATAAGTTTTGTAATGATTTAGGGTTTTCTAATAAATTTTTAGACAATAGCAGCAATATGGGAACAGATAAGGCGTGTAAAATATTACACTATTATCCAGACCTAAATTCGGAGTGGTTATTAACAGGAAATGGACCTATGATTAAAGAAGAAAATACTAGCGTTATGGTTATGAATAGTGATAGAAAAACAGTTGATTCGCTTCATGCAAATCAAGAAATACCTTTGTATGATTTGGAGGCGGTTGCGGGTTTAAGAGAGCTCTTTAGCAGTGGAGAACCGCAAAGAATTTTGGATACAATAAAAATTCCAAATCTTCCAAAATGCGATGGAGCAATTTCTGTTACAGGAGATAGTATGTATCCTTTATTGAAATCGGGAGATATTATTCTTTATAAGGAAACAGAATTTGAAAATATCTTTTTTGGCGAAATGTATCTTCTAAGTGTTAAACTGAATGACTGGGAAGAATACATTACAGTAAAATACGTTCAGAAATCTGATCAAGGGCAAGAATATGTAAAATTGGTAAGTCAGAATTCGCATCATCAGCCAAAAGATATTCATGTATCAAAAATATCGGCATTGGCTCTTATAAAAGCTAGTATTCGTATTAATACTATGATGTAATTGTTTCGATAAAACTTAGACTTGTTTTTAAATAAAAAGAGGATATTAAAAATGCTTTAGCTAAACATTTGAAGTTTTGGCTAAAGCATTTTCATGTTTTATAAATTCGGTAGGAACGCGCAAAACTGCATCTAAGAAATTCTATTTGGAAAGATTTAAATCATATCGTTCCTCATAAAACACCTTCCCCCATTCGTGAACTTCTTCAGATTTTGTAAGTTCGAATCCCATTATTTTATACATTTGAAGTGCTTTATCCTGCATGCTTGTCGTAAGCAGAAACACATTTTTAAACTTTTTCTCTTTGCAGAAATCTATGGCATCATTCAATAATCTTTTGCCAATTCCAAGACCTCTAAAAGCGGAATCTAGAAGAAACCATCTTAGCTGAGCTTCTTCGTTTGGTTGATGTACAATTGCAACGCAGCCTACAATTTTATTGTTGTATTCTGCCATCCAGATTCGGTCGTTTTCTGGGGAATATTTTTCTAAGAAATCGTAAAAAGTCTTGATCATGTATTTCTCAAAATCAGTTGAAAAATTCGATTCGTTTCCATAGATAAACCCGTGTAAATAAATAATGTAGCCAATATCGCCGGGAGTAATATTATGACGATAGGTAATATCTTCTCTAGTTATTTTGTTTTCTGTCAGCAGATTTCTAACTGTATTCATCGAATCGACTAAAATTTCTTTTTCAGAATTGTTTAGTTTTTCAATTTTACCTTCAATCTTGTTTTCAGATTTAGTATTCAAAATGCTTAATAATTCATTTCCAGAATCGGTCAGTTTAATGTTAAAAGCGCGTTTATCTTCTGCGGAAGCGACTTTTATAATTAAATTTTCCTTTAAAAAACGCTTCAAAATTCGGCTTAAATATCCTTTATCTAGATTTAAAATTTCTGTGATTTTTTGAGCCGTTATAGTTTTACTTTCGCTGATTTCATATAGAATTCGTATTTCAGTCAAAGAATATTCGCTGTCTAAATAATGCTGACTTAAAATATCTAAATGCGCTGTATAAAATCTATTGAAACTTCTAATTTTTGAAGTCGTAGTATTCATAATTTGTAATATTGTATTGGTGAGGTACAAATATATAAAATTAGTTGCTTTTGTCAACTAAATTGAATTTTTTATTTTTTTTGAAAGAATTTCAGATAGAATAAAACTCATTTTTAAGACATTCCTATTAATTATTTGTTAAGCACTTTTTAACTTCAATTCTACTTTTTATAAGAGAAAGACTGTTATCTCAAACAAAGTTTCTTAGTTTTTGTTCTAAATGCTG